>JAYUCQ010000139.1:0-5518 GCA_043740265.1 Hyphomicrobium sp. | reverse complement strand
TGGCGGAACGGCAGGCCGCTTTGGGTTTGATCGCGCGGCGCTTTCATCCCGATTTCGCGCCTGCATTGGAGCAGGCGCTGCGCAGTCCGGAACCGGTTGTTAGGGTTCAAGCTGCGGCTGTTGTCGCCCGCGTCCGCGCCGATCTCAAAACGCGGATAAAAGCACTTGTCGCAGCAGGGCCGGTACACGCACCGGCTGATCCTATACAAGACGCGGCGGAACTCGTGCGCTTGGCCGGGTGCTCACTCGTCGATCGTGCTGACGCCGGGCTTTGCCGCGAGGCGTCGGACGCTAGGTTGCAGCCGGCCCTCGCGGGTAAGCGCAATGTTTACGCTGCCGCAGCCCACGCCGACAGTGAGGCCGCGTTGCTGATCGAGCGTCATCTCATGACCAGTGAACGCTATGAAGATTTTCGCAGTGCGCGCCGCATTCATAGGCTGACAGCCAGCCGGGCCTATCGTGTGCGATTTGGTAAAGGGGCCCAAATGAAAGGCAGCGTGACCGCCTCATGAACCAGCTCGCCCGGAGCATCCATCCAACGGCGCAAGAAGCCGATATCTGCATCATTGTTGAAGGTTGCTATCCGTACATTCCGGGTGGCGTCTCGGCCTGGATCGATTGGCTGATGAAATCGCAACCGGGTACGAGCTTCTCAGTCGTCGCGCTGTGGCCACGGCCGATGAAAATAAAGCCGCGCTATGCGCCGCCGCCCAACATGCTGCAGCTCGATCATCTCTATTTGCAGCAATTCGGCGCCCATCCGACGACGTGGGGCGAGCCGCCCGTCGGCATCGAAAGGCTGGGCGAATCTTTCACCCGCCTGATGACGGGCGGCGGTGCGTTTGCGCTCAGCGAAGTGATGGAAGAGCTGGCAATCTTGCGCCGCAAATACGAGATCTCGCAGCTCTTTAATTCGCCGGTGGCCTGGCAGCTGGCGCAGGACATGTATCGCCGCGAAATGCCCAACGGCTCGTTCCTGCACTATTTCTGGGCTTGGCGGGCGCTGCTCGGCGGACTGCTGTCGGTTCTGGAATTTCCGTTACCTCGCGCCAAGGCCTATCACACAATTTCGACGGGCTATGCCGGGTTATTTGCGGCGCGGGCTCGCATTGAATCCGGCCGCCCCTCCGTGCTGACCGAGCACGGCATTTATACCAACGAACGGCGCATCGAACTGCTGATGGCCGATTGGGTAGCGGATACGATCGATAAAGGCCATGTGCTGGCTGATCCGCGCGTGGATCTGCGCGATATGTGGATCCGCACGTTCGAAGCTTATGCCCGTACCTGTTATGAAACGATGACGGATGTCATTACGCTCTACAGCGACAATCAAAACCCGCAGCGATTACTGGGTGCAGACGAGCGCAAACTTAAAGTCATTGCCAATGGGATAGACGTTGACCGGTTCGCGAAAATTGCACCAGCACCAGCGGACGCGCGTCCGACCATTGCCCTCATTGGCCGCGTTGTGCCGATCAAGGATGTCAAAACCTACATCGAAGCTGCCAGAATCCTGAAAGCCAGCGTACCCGATGTGCGCGCCTGGGTGCTGGGCCCGACGGACGAGGATCCGGAATATTATCAGGAGTGCCTCGCCATCGTTTCTGAGTTCGGACTTGAAGATACGGTGATCTTTACCGGTTCGGTCAACGTGCTCGATTATCTTGGTCAGATCCACGTGATGGTGCTGACGTCGTTGAGCGAAAGCCAGCCCCTTGTCGTCCTTGAAGCGGGGGCGGCAGGCATTCCATTTGTATCAACCGATGTCGGATCGTGCCGGGAAATCATCGAGGGGCCGGTGACGGAAAATCCGCATCTTGGCCACGGAGGCGTCGTTACGCATTTGGCGGCGGCGGAGGAAATTGCCGAAGCCTGCGGCCGGATGCTTTTGGACCACGACATACGGCGCGGCGCTGGCGAAGCCTTACGGTCTCGCGTTGCCGCACACTACACGTCGCAGAAAGCTGCCAACGCCTACACCAGCCTCTACGCCAAAGTTATGACGGCGCCGGCAGCAAAAAAAGTTCCGGCGATGGGGGCGTAGCATGGCAGGAATCGGGTTCGCGCTGCGGGCGCTCAGCCGCCAGGAAACGCTCTCGTCCGTTGTCAAGGCTGGCGGCCACGCAGCTGTCATTGCGGCGGGTCCGTGGCTGTTCACGATCGCGAGCCTTGCCGCCATTACCGAGACGTCGGAACGGCTTGCCGGGTTTGAAGCCCTGGCGACGTTCCGCGCTGTCATCATTTATGCGTTTGCAGCTTCGCTTGTCTTGGCGGCACCCGTGACAATCGTTGCGACGCGGCTGCTGGCCGATCAGCTCTGGCAGCGGCAGACCGATCGCGTCCGGCCACTGCTGATCGCTTCTATGGCCATGGCGATCGGAGTTGTGTCGTTCGGCGTTCTGGCGCTTGTGCTTTATTTTCACGTGCCGCTGAAACTTGCCGTCGTGTTGTTCGCAACGGCGTCAATCGTCGCCATGATTTGGATCGCGGTTGCGTTCTGCGGCGCGGTCCGCGATTACGCAGGCATCACGCTGGCGTTCGCGATTGGGCTGATCATCGCGGTCGCGTCATCGACAACGGCGGCGCTGATGGGCTTTGGCAGCGCCGGTATGGTTTGGGGATTTGCAACGGGTCTGGCGATCACGCTGCTCGGTTTGTCGTTTCGCGTATTAGCAACGTTTCCCGCCGTTTCAAGCCGTCCGTGGAGCGAATGGGAGTCGCTCGTTAAGGGGTTCAAACACTATGCGCCACTGGCCGCAGGCGCGTTGTTTGGTACTGCCGGTGTCTGGGTCGACAAATGGGTGTTCTGGTTTTCAGCCGAGGGACAAAGCGTTGAAGGCGGCCTCATTCACGCGCCGCTCTATGATAGTGCGTTGTTCATCGCCTCGCTGGTAATTATTCCGGCGCTGGCGCAATTTGTCGTCAAGCTTGAGACGGATTTCTTCGACCGTTATCAGAACTACTACGGCACGATCCAAGGTCACGGCACGATTGATCAGATCGAGCGGTCGCGGCAAGATTTGCAAAGCAATGCTTTCGAGAGTTTGGCTTTGATTACGGTTGCCCATGTGGCGATGGCGAGCGTTATGGTTCTGGCCGCTCCGGCGATTATCGAAAGCCTTAATCTGCAATTCCGGCAAATCGCAATTCTGCGCTACGGCGCGCTCGGATCAGTGTTTCACTTCATCTTCATCGCCGCGACGTCGATGGTTGTCTTCTTTGACCGGCGGCGGCTTTACTGCGCGCTGCAAATTCTTTTTTTGGTTCTGAATTTCACGTTGACGGTTTTGACAATCTACTGGGGCGAGGATTTCTATGGCGTCGGGTATTTCACGGCGGCGCTGATTTCGGCGGCGGCCGCGTTGATCGTTGCCGACAACACGCTGGCGCGTTTGAACTATCTGACCTTCATCGGCAATAACCCGTCGATCACGGGTCCACGCCGGACGGTGTTTGATTTGATTGCGCGGGTTCGCCGGCTTTGGGCCTAGGGTCTGTCCGGTTTTAGTTGAATCACGGTCAGCCCCTAGCTCTTTGCTTTGTCGTGCTTCTTTTCGGAAAACCGGTTCCCACTTTTCCGGAAGCACTCTAGGGCTGAGGCGAGGCGGCTGGTGCCGTCGCTGGAACGTCTGCTTCGGAAGGCACAGGCGCTGGCGGCGACAAGACGCCCAGCATCCGGTCGGTAATATGCAAAACGAAGCCTTCGCGTTTCGAAAGGTTTTGGGTTTGAGCGATGGCCTCAGGCGTTTTGGCGTATTCCAGCACTAGAACCTTGAGGCCGGAGCGGCGCGCCTTACGCAAATTGTTGACGGTGTCGAGTACCATTTGCGGCGGGTTGGGGCGGTCGCTGTTGTCAACCCCGAACAGCAAATCTTCTTTGGCGATGCCGTCGAGGCGGGACAACAAGGATTTCGAACTGGCAAGCTCTTCGGCGTTTTGCATGACGACAAGAAAGTTGGCGTTCAGCCGGTGGGCGTGGTCGGCAAGACGCTGCACGAAACCGGTCATGGCATCTTGCGCACCGGGCATCGTGTCTTCGACATCCTGGAAGGCATCGACACGGTCGAGATAAACGCCGTCAAACCTGGCTCTGACAATGCGATCAAGAAAACTGTCCTGCGCGCCAAAGATGACAGCTTGCCAATCGGGATCGGCGAATTGAACGGAATAGTCACCGGCCCAATTTGGGTTTTCTTGTCCAAGCCAGACTGGCCGCGTTTCAGCCGCGTCCCAATGCGGCTTCCAGTAGAAGCGGTAGCGCTCGGCTTCGCCGATTGAGAGGTAGGCCAGAACAATACGGCGCGTGCCGTCGGGTTTCAGTTTCAGCGGCGCGATTTGGTCCGGCGTGAATGGAATTTCGACATCCTTCACCGGGTGGGGGGCTGAATCGATGACAACAAGATCATTGGGTGCTGTTGCAATGGCCGTGCGGTCGAGGAAGCGCAATTGAATGGCCCACGATTTGACGCCGGCCATCGCCGCGCGGCGGCGCAAAATGTCGGATTTGTTTGTGCCGGTGCCCGTGTTCGTGTTTGCGGCCGTATCGCGGTCAACCGGCGGCGAGGGGCTGCGTTGTTTGTCGGCACTATTGGCCGGGTTGGCAGCAGCAACGGCGAGACAGAGATAGCCGCAAGTTAAAAATCTGAACATGAGAATGAGAACGGTCCGGACACGTGGATGACAGCGGCAATCGTCAAAAATGCTGCCCGGGCAGCCACAGCTGGTCAAGCTTTCTTGGGCCGAAATACGGAATAAAGCCACGGGCTTCGATTTTGGCCTTGTCGGCGGCTCGCAAATTGCCATCACGCAGGTAGTCGAGAACGAAGATAGGCCGCCCCTTGGCGGTCGCAAATGCCAGGTTTTGGAGGATGCCGCTGACCATACTGGCTTCGTTTTCGCGTTCGGTATGATTGGCACCATAGAACAGGTCTTCTTTGGCAACGGCGTCGATGGCGTCCACCATGCGCGGGTCGGAAAGAAGTTCCTCGGCGTTTTGAAGGATGACAATGAAATTGGGGTTCTTCTTGCGAGCGTGGGCGGCAAGGCGGGCGACGAACTCAACCATTTTGGAGGCGGCGTCGGGGCATTCCTTTTGCACTTCGCTGTAGACGTCGACGCGGTCGAGATAGACGCCGTCGAAGCCGAGTTCGATGAGCTTATAGAGCGGCGACGGGTCAAGGCTGTTGTAGACGTTGCGGCCATCGTCATCGCCAAGGATTGTCCGCTGCCAGCCTTCTTTGCAAAAGCGGATGAGGCGGTTGCCTTTCCAGCGCGAATTTTCTTTCAGCAGCCAATCGGGCGCGTCCTCGGTCATGTACTCGGAGTTGAAGTAGTCGGGCCGGTAATCTTCGGATTCGCCAATCGACAAATATGAAATGGCAAGGCGGCGGCTGCCGTCGGGTTTGCGTTTGAGGGCAGTGACTTCGTCAGCCGTCAACGCCCGTCCGCCGGCCGCGCCCGACGTCGCATCAACGACCATGAGATCGGCTTGGGTTGAAGCTGCCGAAGTGACATC
>JAYUCQ010000138.1:0-5525 GCA_043740265.1 Hyphomicrobium sp. | reverse complement strand
TTAGAAATCGTCTCGCGCGAGAGCACGTAAGTGCCAACGTTGATCGCGATAACTTCCGGGCCGTTCGGACCGTTGATCAGCAATGGCGAGCCCGACGATCCCCCGCCCGTATCGCAATCGTGAAAAATAACGGCGTCCGGGTTTTTAAAATCGCGGCTGATTGTTGCCGCGTCCGCCGAGGCAAAAGTTCTTGGCAATCCGCAAGGGCGGCTGAGCATCAATCCTGGTTCTGAGATGTCGCGGTGGATGGCAACTTCATAGACGCCTCCCGCGTGCGCGATGGCTGCGATATCAGCATGCGATTTGTCTGTGAAAGCTAGACCGCCGTCCCGGCAAATTGGCTGAGCTAGTCTTGCAACGGCCCAGTCATCAGCGGCAGCGATCGGCGGCGTGACCGAGAGATTGCGGGTGCCTGATAGCACATGTTGTGCGGTGCTGTTTGTTGGCAGCCCAGCCAAAGAGGAGGTCTCACCTCCAACCCCGAATTGAAATTTGGTGAGATCTGGCTTGGAAGAGACCGCTGTTCCAAACAAGCAATGGCTGGCGGTCACCACGACATCGGGAGCGGCACAAAATGCCGTGCACACGGCGCCACTGTGTGGTGTCGATAAAATGCCAATTTTTTTCGCAAGCGCGCTTTCAGGGCCGGAAAGTTTCGTGCGCTGATCGTCTCCAAACACGGCGACCCGGCTGTAGCCCGGCATGCTGCCGCTCCATTGCCGAAGTTTCGGCAGTGCGAGCGCAGTGGATGCCCACGACGACGCTCCGAAGACAAGGCTTAGCAACATCCTCTGACGCGCCATGACAAATACATTCCCCGGCTGCCGGCGGGTCAAAAACCCAAACGACATTACGAACAGTTAAGCCGGCCGAAATGGTGCGGTAATCCGGTCCCTCTTAACTGTTGCAGCAAGGCTCAATATGCCTTGTTTCAACTGGAGGATACGGATGCGCTTTTCGCCTCGGTCTTCGACCACTCTTCGTTCGGCTGCAAAGACCGAGCCAATGACGGGTCGTGCAAGCAACATGCGGACTGCGGCGGTCGTCGCGTTCGCTGCTGCGGGTGTTTTAGGAATAGGTTTATCGGGTCAGCACTCGCCGGTTCTCGCCGAAGTCAAGGCGGGCGGCGCGACAATTGAGACGCCATTTGGGCGCGCTCCTCTGTCGTTTGCCGACTTGGTTGATAAAGTAAAACCCTCGGTCGTATCGGTTTCCGTCGTCAACGACGGCGGCGCCGCAAAGGTAGCTGATAAGGGCGGCGGTCAAGGTGGTGGCCCAGGCGGCAAGGGCGGCAAGAATTTTACCATTCCCGAACTGCCTGAAGATCACCCGCTGCACGACTTTTTCAAAAACCTGCCAAAGGATTTTGGTCAGGGCCAGCCAGAGGGTGGCGGTAAGCCGCGTCCCACAATGGGTCAGGGTTCTGGCTTCTTGATTTCGGCTGACGGCTATCTCGTGACCAATAATCACGTCATCGACGGCGCAACGAAAATTCAAGTCAGTTTTGATGAGAACGTCAAGTACGAAGCCAAGCTCGTAGGTACAGATCAGCGTACAGATATCGCATTGCTGAAAATCCAAACCGACAAGACGTTCCCGTTTGTGAAGCTTGCTGACAAAGATCCCCGTGTTGGTGATTGGGCTCTGGCGGTCGGCAATCCGTTCGGGTTGGGCGGCACGGTGACGGCTGGCATTGTCTCAGCTCTCGCACGAGACATCGGCTCTGGCCCTTACGATTATCTCCAGATCGATGCTGCCGTGAACCGCGGCAACTCCGGTGGTCCAACCTTCAACCTTGACGGCGAAGTCATTGGCGTCAACACAGCGATCTACAGCCCCTCTGGGGGTAGCGTCGGCATTGCGTTCGCGGTCCCGGCTAAGACTGTGAAAGAAGTGGTTCAGCAACTCAAGTCGGGTGGCACGGTAAGCCGCGGCTGGCTTGGTGTTAAGATCCAGAACGTCGACGACGACACTGCGAATAGTCTCGGTCTGACGGCGTCGAAAGGTGCGCTCGTCAGCGAAGTGACCACTAATGGACCAGCGGCTGCCGCTGGCATCAAAACTCAGGATGCAATTCTGCAGATCAACGCCGATAAGATCAACGATAGCCGCGATCTTGCCCGCAAGATCGCCGAGTTTACACCTGACACGACGGTTGACGTGAAGGTTTGGCGCAATAATTCCGAGCAGACGATTAAAGTGAAGCTCGGGTTGTTTCCAAATAGCGGCGACCCAATGAAGCCAGACGGTGAAAAGTCTTCTCCATCGGCCTCTTCGCTCGAGCTCAGCCAACTCGGCATCACCTTGATGCCGGCTCGAGCTGGCGGAACGAAGGAAGGCGTGGCGATCGCCGAGGTCGATCCTCAGTCAGACGCTGCCGAAAAAGGCCTGAAGGCTGGTGACATCATCATGGAAGTGTCCGGCCAGCCGGTCGCCGCTCCTGACGACGTTGTCGGTGGTGTCAAGAAGGCGCAAGAACTCAAGCGTTCTGCGGTTCTCCTGCACATTAAGTCTGGTGATCAAAAGCGGTTTGTCGCCGTCCAGCTTAAAGATAAGAAGGGTTAAGGCGAGCGTCTCAAGCCCGACTGAACTGACGGCCGGTTTCTCGGGTAAAGAGAGACCGGCCGTCTCGACGTTGAGTGCCGAAGGGATTAGATAACTGTTCCAGTCCAACGATAAGTGAGCTGAAGCCATGCGCCTTCTGGTGATCGAAGATGACCGCGAAACAGCGCAGTTTCTGCAAAAATCTCTGAAAGAAAATGGCCATACCGCCGATCTTGCTGGCGATGGCGAGCAGGGCCTTTCGCTCGCTGATGACGGCCTCTACGATGTTTTGATCGTCGACCGGATGCTGCCGCGCCTCGATGGCTTGTCGGTGATTAAATCCCTGAGGTCCAAGGGCAACCGCACGCCGGTTTTGATTTTGTCGGCACTTGGTGAGGTTGACGATCGTGTAAAAGGTCTTCGTGCCGGTGGCGATGATTATCTGACCAAGCCTTATGCCTATTCGGAACTGCTGGCGCGCGTTGAAGCCTTGGGCCGCCGCGCGGTGCCCGAAGAGCAGCAGACGCGATATACCGTTGGCGATTTGATTTTGGACCGGCTGTCGCACAGGGTGACGCGCAATGGCGAATCCATTTTATTGCAGCCTCGCGAATATCGTTTGCTCGAATATTTGATGCAGCACGCCGGCCAAGTGGTCACCCGCACGATGCTGCTCGAGCACGTTTGGGATTATCATTTCGATCCGCAAACCAACGTTATCGATGTCCACGTGTCGCGGCTGAGAGCCAAGATCGACAAGAACTTTGAAAAGCCTCTGCTGCATACCGTGCGCGGGGCGGGATATACCATTCGTGACGGCACTGTTTGAACGCCCCCACAGGGTCTTTCTAACAACCGCATTCAGGTTGACGGCGGCGGCTGTTGTTTTTTTTCTTGTCGCGGCCGCCACGATCGCTGGTTTGCTATTCTGGCAGAGCAATAAAATCCTGACCGGCCAAGTGCTGACGACGTTGAAGGCCGAAGCCCAAATTTTGAAAGCAGAGTTCGCCGGCGGCGGCGTCGAAAGTTTGACAGCCACGATCGCTGCATCAAGTCAAACGGAAGGTCCGGGATTATATTTCCTGGCTGATGCACGCGGATTGAAAATCGCTGGCAATCTCGCGCGCGTGCCCCCGGAACTCGAGAACGGCCAGGGCGGCGTCTTCAAGTACACCGTGGAGCGTGACGGTGGCGGCACACCCAGGCTCGCAGTCGCCATTCCCGTCGACGTCGGCCGCGATGCCAAACTTCTGATCGGCCGCGACATTGAAGATCAGCGCGCTTTCGCTGATACCATGAAGAACGTTTTTTTGATCGGCTTCGGTGCCATTTCGCTGCTTGGTATCTTGGGCGGACTGGTCATCAGCCGACTCGTGCTGGCGCGGATGGAGGCGATCACTGCGACCAGCAAATCGATCATGGAGGGCGATCTTTCGCGCCGCATTCCGATCGACGGCCGTGGCGGCGAACTCGATGGGCTGGCTGAAAATCTCAATGACATGCTCGATCGCATCGAAGGCTTGATGAGCGGGTTGCGCGAAGTATCAGACAACATCGCTCATGATCTTAAAACGCCGCTCAACCGCCTGCGCAATTCGGCCGAGGCGGCGCTGCGCGATCCGCGTGGCAGCGATGCTTATCGCGAGGGGCTGGAACGAACGATCGAAAAATCAGACGACCTCATCAAGACGTTCAATTCACTGCTACTCATTGCGAGGCTTGAAGCAGGTCCCCTGCAGGACAGTCTCGAGCAGTTTGATTTGAGTTCTCTCGTCGACGACGTTGCCGAGCTTTACATGCCGGCGGCAGAAGAGGCAGGTTTCGCTCTCACCGTTGAGACGGAAAAGGGCATGGAGGTGATGGCCAACCGCCAGCTTCTCGGCCAAGCCCAGGCCAACCTCATCGATAACGCGATCAAATATTCCCGCGGCGGGCAGCCGGGTAGCGCTATCAGCGTGATTGCAAAACGCGCCGCCAACAAGGATATCGAAATTTCTGTTGCTGATCACGGGCCGGGTATTTCAGACAAAGATCGCGAGCGGGTTTTGAAACGCTTCGTGCGTTTGGAAGAAAGCCGCACGAAACCCGGCACGGGTCTTGGACTAAGCCTCGTTGCCGCCGTTGCCCGGCTGCACGGCGGACGGTTGCGGCTTGAGGATAATCATCCCGGACTGAAGGTTGTCTTTTCGTTGCCTGCGCGCGTCGCCGTGGCGCCGGCTAAACGATCGTTTGAGTTGCACGGCGCAGCGCAATAGGTGGCGATGACAGCGTCCACTTCGGCCGCACTTTGGCAACGCATCACCGAGACGCCTCAATGGCTTCCCGGTGACAGCGGCGCTGCAACATTTGACGAACTCCTGCGCAAAGCTGGCGAAGGTGGCGTATCACGGCGGCAGTTGGATGTTCTCAGCGACCCGAACGTCAAAGCTCTGTTGACGGGCATGTTCGAGGGCTCGCCGTTTCTTACCGAACGCGCGATGCGGGATGTGCCAGCGCTCGCCCTGATGCTCAGCGCGGTCCCGGAAGAAACATTTTCCGCCGCGTTGGCAAAACTGAAATCTGATATTTCAAATGCGGCCGATACTGCCGTCATGAAAAGTACTTTACGCGGCTTCAAAAATTCCGTCTCACTGCTCTGCGCGTTGTGCGATCTGGCCGGTATTTGGCAGGTGGTGACCGTTACGCGCGTTTTGTCTGAAGCAGCAGACGCGGCTGTATCCCAAGCCGTGCGCTGGCTATTCGCCCGGGCGTGCAGCGCCGGAGAATGGAACAGCAACGGCAGCGATAACGCAGCCAGCGTGTCCGGCTACTTTGTGCTGGCTATGGGCAAGCTTGGTGCATTTGAGCTCAACTACTCAAGCGACATCGACCTAATCGTGTTTTTCGATCGCGGGCGGGCGCGGTATTCAGGCAAGTTAGACTTGCAGACGTTTTATGTTCATCTGACGCGAGATCTGGTGGCCTTGCTGCAAGAACGCACG
>JAYUCQ010000137.1:0-13663 GCA_043740265.1 Hyphomicrobium sp. | reverse complement strand
ACGATCACTACTCCGCGGCCGACGTGGATGAGTTCCAGCCGCGACTGGAGCAGCGCTAGGTCAGTGATGGAAAGCCCTGCGAACGTCGCGACGTTGGCAAGGCTGAAGGGCTCAGACGGCATTGGGGCACCCGCGGGATGCTAATTCCAGCATTTATACCACGGCGCGCCCCAATGGCTCTCGTCACATGCGTCGAATGGTTGACGGCTTAGGCCATCAGGCTTTCGACGTGCTCCCAGTTCACGAGGTTGTCGTACCAGGCTTCAAGATACTTGGCCCGCGCATTGCGATAGTCGATGTAGTAACTGTGTTCCCAGACGTCGCAGCCGAGTATCGGCTTTGAGCCGTGCATCAACGGGTTTTCGCCGTTCGCCGTCTTCTGGACTTCAAGCTTGCCATCTTTGATCGACAGCCAAGCCCATCCGGAACCGAATTGCGTCAACCCTGCGTTGATAAAATCGCCGCGCACTTTGTCAAAGCCGCCGGCCGCATCGACCAGTGTTTGCAGTTTGCCGGGGATCTTTTTGCCGCCGCCGCCCTTTTTCATCCACTGCCAGAAATGCATGTGGTTCCAATGCTGGCCGACGTTGTTGATCAGACCGGCATTCTTCTCGGCATAGGCGTTACGGCATATGTCCTCGATTGACTGGCCTTCGAACTTCGATCCAGCTAGCAGCTTGTTGCCGTTATCGACATAAGCGAGGTGATGTTTGTCATGATGGAACTGAAGCGTCTCGGCCGACATATAGGGCGTGAGCGCGTCATAGGCATATGGTAGATCGGGAAGTTTCAAGGTCATGAACGGACACTCTCTTCGTGGTTATATTCAGATGATAATCCTAGCCCCCGGACACTCCGGAAACAAGCAATGACAGCGCCGCCGCGACATTGCGGCTAACCAAACAACGCCGTCATGCCTCATAAGTTGCGCTGCCGTGTGGGCGCGCCTGCACTTGCTCGCGGTCAATGCGTTACTGCGCCTTCGAAGACTGCCCCAGCGATCCTTCAGAAATGCGGATGTAAGAACTTTAGCCACGCTTCGGCGTAGCAATTTGCGCTTGAAGTGCAATTTGCGGCGGCATTCGGAGATGGCGATTTATTTGCCAACAGAGATTGCAACCATATGATCAATTGCCATCAATGCCATTTCCGCAGCCTGTAGCAAATAAAATATAACAAAAACAGTGCGCGTCATTTAACGACGATTGCCGTCAGTCATAATAAAAAGTGCAGATTCTGCGTGCATCAGGTATTATTCTCCGCTAGATGGAGAAATCCCGATCAATTGAGGTTTGTATCCGTGAAGCAGAAGGTAAAAAAGATGACGAGTATCAATTTCGACAAGATGTCCTTGAAGGATCTGGTCGAACTTGAAGCCAAAGTGCAGAAGGCCATCGCAGCGGCGCGTGATCGCGAGCGAGCTCTGGTTAAAGAAAAAATGGCTGAAATGGCCAAGACTCACGGCTTCTCAGTCAATGAACTTTTCGGCGGCGCCCGCGGCGCAAAGGGTGCCGGCAAAGGCAAGTCTCTCGGAATTGCCAAATATGCCAACCCTGAGAATAAATCGGACACCTGGACCGGTCGCGGCCGCAAGCCGAATTGGTTGGTCGACCGGCTCAAGAAAGGTGCCAAGCTCAACGATTTTGCACTCTGATAGTCTCGTGTTTGATTGCGTGTGAAGACGCCTGCGGGATGATCTCCGCAGGCGTTTTTGATTTCAGGATGGTGGGCGATTAGTAGCCGTAGCGGCACGATTCATAGCGATCCCACCAATATGCGCTGCCGGTGCTGACGGCATTGCGGTAAAGCCAGCGGCAGTTACGGACAATGTAAATGCCGCTATGACCGCCACCGATGTTGATCGACAGGCCGAGGCGATGTCCGTGAAAGTGATGAAAACGATGGGCTTGGGCGGATGGCGCGGTCGCAACTGACATGGTGCATATGGCTGCGGCTGCGATCAAGGATGCGCGAAGACTGTTTGAAAATGTAGGGTTTGTCATGACATTTCTCCTTGCGGGGGTCTGAGACAGCTTCTGGAAACCGGGGCTTCCCGGCTGGCAGCGTCCTGCCGCCTGCAACCAGTTTGTCGCTGCTGCCCCGCAAAGGGTTCAAAGTCTGTTTGAAATTCGCGCAGATTTCCGTGAAAATATCTTCTCCCGAGGTCATCTCTGCTCAAACTCCGGCCAAGGCGGGTGAGTTGGTTAACGACCGACCATCTGCACAAGGCGCCGCAAAGGCCTCTGCGTGATCAATTGTGAATGCGAATGCCGGCCATGACATCGACGCGGTTGGCTTCGAGGTCACTCGCCTCGTTGCGGGTGTGATAGCCGAGTACCGAAGCGAAGACTTCGGTGCCACCGGCGAGTTCTCGTGTAATGCGGGCCTCGCTGTAGATGTGCTGAAATTTGTCCGGCGCGCCAATTTGGTCTTCGGTGATATGGCCAATCTCGAACTTCAGCGCCGTCACGACATCCAGCTTAGTGTTAACGAGCAACGAGACGGTCGTGCTCTCGGTCAGCAGTGCCGTATCCACCACGGGTTCAAGGAACGACCGATCGGCGTTCAGTTCGACGTAGAGGTCGTCGTTCGGCACCCACACGAGTTTGCCGTCGAAGAATACCGTGTCATGCGAGCGGATGTTGGGATCGTCAAGCCAACGCTGATTGTAGCGGGCACCGATGTCGGCGTGCAGCGTATCCGAGAGTGCAATACGGACGCCGCCGATGGCCCAGACTTCGTCACCGTCGCGGCTGAACACCGTTGGGTCGATCTGGTGCGTGTAATCAAGGTTGGCATAACCTATTTCAAAAAACGGAGCCAAGCGCTGATCTTTCAACACGAGCATACCGGCCGATTGCTCAAGCCGCACATGATCGAAGGTTTCATCCCGGTTGAAGAAGATGTTGGAAAGTGGCGCGGTGCCGGCCGGCAGCAAGTAGTGGCTGTGCGACGCGCGGCCGCGCCAGAATGCGTCCATGGTTGCCGAGTTCAAAGCCAGTTCATAGTACCCGGCTGCGCGCTCATTGGCGTCGGTATCGATATCGTCGTGCAGAAAGAAGCCGCCGAAATTCAGCGTCGTGTTGGGTGCAATTTGGCGGTAGTGATCGATTAGCACGCCAACGTCCCAACGGTCTGGCCGGTAATCAATATCGTGGTAGCCGTAGCCACCGCGCACGACGGCCGTCGATTGTGCCGATTGAGGTCCGGCGATTAGAGCGAGCCCGAGATCGATCAGCCCGTATGCCCCGCCATCGACGTCTGAAACGCGATGATCGATGTTGCTGTCGTACCCGGTGGTGGCGACGCCTTCAGCCAGCAGATGCACGCCGTCCGCGATCACAACGCCGGGAACGGCTTCGGCGTCCGGCGCAGCGATGGGTACAGCCGGTTTTTCGAGACGCTGCTGCCAATCCTTAAAATCGTGGGCATAGCCGCGAGACGCTGCCGCCGCCGTTTCTGCGCACACGATCGCCGATGTAACCGAAAAAAGTCCGCCAACTAAAACGCGCTGCAGCCAACGCTGACTAACGATCGTCATTCAAATGTCCCCCAACTCAACCGCAATTGCTGCGGCAGGGTCACGCAAACCACCGGACACGGCGGTTTGACAGCCACTCGCCAGAGTTAAAAACTGCAAGTGATTCGCGGGAAGCGGTGTCCAGGCCCTTGGCACAGGAATTGGAGGTTTACCCACAGCTGGCGGCAGCACCGGATCGTTTCGGGGCAGTGCCGTCAGTGACCCAGGCCGAGCGCCTCAACCGTGGTTGTCAGAATGTTGCGTAGTTTATGTCTATTGGCGGTGTTGGCCGCCGTATCAGCGCCAGTCGCCCCCGCCCGCGCTGGCGGATGGAGCGGTGGCGAACGCGATCTTATTTTTGCGCCCTTTAAGCGCGGCTATACGCTTGAAAGTGCTTGGCTTCGCCTTGGCAGCCGCCGGTAACCCAAAGTCAAGAGTTTAGCACTCAGACCTTGACACTGCTAACAAGTGTCGGCATATACCCGGAGCGCGAGTGCGGGGCGGCCAGCTAGGACTAGGCCCGTTTCTTGCTCTCCGTTTGGCTCAGCGCTTTTGGCGCTTTCCTAAACCGTTCAAAAAAACAGAAATCTTAATTTTATCATGAGGTTGTTCCCATGAAGTTCCGTCCGCTCCACGACCGAGTTGTCGTCAAGCGCATCGAAGAAGCCACAAAATCCGCTGGCGGGATCATCATTCCCGACACCGCTAAGGAAAAGCCCCAGGAAGGCAAAGTCGTCGCTGTCGGCCCAGGCGCCCGCGATGAAGCCGGCAAGGTCACGGCGCTCGACGTCAAGGCTGGCGATACCATCTTGTTCGGCAAGTGGTCTGGCACCGAAGTCAAGATCGATGGCGAAGACCTTCTGATCATGAAGGAAAGCGACATCCTCGGCGTCATCGAAGGCGTCGCCAAGGCCAAAGCCGCTTAATTTCCCTCACAACATACTGAACCCCCGCTTTTTCAGGAGTAGCCACACATGGCCTCTAAAGACGTAAAATTCGGACAAGATGCACGCGAGCGCATGCTCCGCGGCGTCGACATTCTCGCCAACGCCGTCAAGGTCACACTCGGTCCCAAGGGCCGCAACGTCGTGATTGAGAAGTCGTTCGGCGCTCCGCGCATCACCAAGGACGGCGTCACCGTCGCCAAGGAAATCGAACTTGAAGACAAGTTCGAGAACATGGGCGCGCAGATGCTGAAGGAAGTCGCGTCGAAAACAGCGGATCTCGCTGGCGACGGCACGACAACGGCAACGGTTCTGGCCCAGGCCATCGTGCGCGAAGGCGCGAAGTCGGTTGCAGCAGGTGCTAATCCGATGGACTTGAAGCGCGGTATCGACATGGCAGTCGCCGCCGTCGTCGCCCACTTGAAGTCGATGTCGAACCCGATCAAGTCGAACGACGAGATTGCCCAGGTTGGCACCATCTCGGCCAACGGCGATAAGGTCGTCGGCGATATGATCGCCAAGGCTATGAAGAAGGTTGGCGCTGAAGGCGTCATCACGGTTGAAGAATCCAAGACCCTCGATTTCGAACTCGAAGTTGTCGAAGGCATGCAGTTCGACCGCGGCTATCTCTCGCCGTACTTCATCACCAACGCTGAAAAGATGTCAGTGGAACTCGAAAGCCCGTACATTCTGATCGTCGAGAAAAAGCTTTCGAACCTGCAGGCTATTCTGCCAATCCTCGAAGCTGTTGTTCAGTCGGCTAAGCCGCTGCTGATCATCGCTGAAGACGTCGAAGGCGAAGCGCTCGCGACACTCGTTGTCAACAAGCTGCGCGGCGGCCTGAAGGTTGCAGCCGTCAAGGCCCCAGGCTTCGGCGATCGCCGCAAAGCCATGCTCGAAGACCTCGCCATCCTGACCGGCGGCACCGTTATCTCGGAAGATCTCGGCATCAAGCTGGAAACAGTGACGCTGAAGGAACTCGGCCGCGCCAAGAAGGTGCAGATCGACAAGGAAAACACCACCATCGTCGACGGCGTTGGCAAGAAGGTCGAAATCGAAGGCCGCGTCAAGCAGATCAAGGCGCAGATCGAGGAAACGACGTCTGACTACGACCGCGAGAAGCTGCAGGAGCGTTTGGCCAAGCTTGCCGGTGGCGTTGCCATCATCAAGGTCGGCGGCGCCTCGGAAGTCGAAGTCAAGGAACGCAAGGACCGCGTTGACGACGCTCTCCACGCAACGCGAGCCGCCGTTGAAGAAGGCGTTGTTCCCGGCGGCGGCGTTGCCCTGCTGCGTTCGATCAAGGCGCTTGATAATCTCAAGTCCGAGAACGAAGACCAGAAGGTCGGCATCAACATCGTTCGCAAAGCCTTGCAGACGCCAGCCCGGCAGATTTTCACCAACTCGGGTGAAGACGGTTCGGTGATCGTCGGCAAGATCCTTGAAAACAAGAAGGACAGCTACGGCTACAACGCGCAAAGCCACGAATACGGCGATCTCGTTGCCCAGGGCGTCATCGACCCGACCAAGGTCGTGCGTTGCGCACTGCAGGATGCAGCCTCGGTTGCCGGCTTGCTCGTCACGACGGAAGCTATGATTGCCGACACCCCTAAGAAGGATGCTGGCGGCCACGCTCACGGCGGCGGTGGCGGCGGAATGGGCGGCATGGGCGATATGGGCTTTTAAAGCCGGTTGCGACGCTGAACGAAATACGAAAAGCCCGGCAGCGATGCCGGGCTTTTTTCGAGGAAGCTGATCATTTACTTGCTGCCTCGGTGGGGCATTTTGCGAATGCGGCACATGTGGTACTATCCGGTGCATGACCGAACTGATGAAACAAGCCATCGCAGCCGCGAGCCAGCTACCCGCCGAAAGGCAAGAAGATTTGGCCCGCTATCTGCTTGCACTCAGCCAGCGTGCGCCGGACCTTGCACTGACCGATCAAGAATCGCAGGCAATCGCAGAGGCGGAATCTGAAATTGCCCGGGGTGAGCGCGTGCCGCCGGACCAGATCAAGGCCTTTTGGCGTCGCAATGGTCTTTGATGATTGTCTACGCGCCCCGGGCTCTGCGTGATCTCATCGGCATTGAAGAGTATCTCAAACCACGAAGCCCTGCAGGATCGCGCTACGTGCTCGCAGCAATAAAAGCTGCAGTTGACGATCTAGAACAGTTCCCACGGATAGGGGTTCCAATCGATGCCGAAGGCCGGTATCGCTTGCCATTGCAGCTATATCCTTATCTGGTTTTCTACCGGGTTTCGGATCGTGACATTTTCATTCTTCACATCCGCCACGGTTCGCCACGGCCGGTTGTGGCCGAGGACCTTTAGCCTCGCTGCCCGAATAGCGCTGCCACGTATTGTCGCGCAAGATAGGCTCCAAATCTTACCGCAACGTGCGGCCGGCTCGCCTCTTGGCGAGTCGCCCCGAGCCAACCAAATGAAAAAGCCCCGGATAACTCCGGGGCTTTTTTGTGCTTTGCGAGGCCGGCAAGTCAGGGCTGGAAATATCAGCCGGGTCAGCGAAGCCCCCGCCCGGGGCGAAGCCGTTCGGTCAAATGCGCGGCAGCGAGTTGCCGCTGGCAATGATTTTGTCGATGAGGGTCGCGACCTTCTTGTGCATTTCCGCCTCGTCCGGACGCGTGCTGGCCTCATTGTGGTGGGCGTCAGCGGCGTCTTTCAAGACGTTGCGGGCATCGGTCTGGCTCATGATTTTCAGGTCGTTCATCGCAAGCAGCATCGACTCACATATGGAGAGCGCTGCATGGCCTTCGATGCTGTCATTTGACGGAGGTTTCACGTAAATCAAACTTTCAAAAACTTACTAGAAGGCCACCATCGCTAGGGTTTTGACCCGATTTTCTGCCTTCCAGCCAGGCATCTTGCTGCGTCCAGCTATGACGGACTCCGCAATGCGGGCAATTCATGCTAGAAATGTGGTATGGCAGATGATCGAACGTATCCTCGGTGGTGGCGATACCGGTCGATACATCTTTCCCCGTAGCGGGGCATTTGACCATAATATTATACATTTCGCATACTCCTGCTCGAACGCGCGTCAACTCTTAAGAGTGTAAGCGCAAGAAGCAGGGAACGTGCTAACTCAGAGCAGTAAGTAAAAGTTCCATATGTTGAATAACGGTCCTTCAGGCGGCTCTATTTGCCGCCGTGACGGGAGATCCGGTGGCCTATGACTGAGATCAACCACACCAGTGCGCTGACCCGAAAGCTGAATGCGTTTATCGCCCTGACGCCGAACGAGCTGCGCCTTATTTCAGCACTTGAGTCGAATTCGTCGACGATCGCCCGCGGCACGGAAATCACCGAGGAAGGACAGCCCGGTCAGCAGGCCTATATTTTAAGGCAAGGCTGGGCGCAGACCTTTAAAGATTTGCCGGACGGCAGCCGCCAAATCATAGGTTTTCCCATATCCGGGGACTGCGTCGGCTTGCGCAGCATGTTGCTGTGGAAGGCAGACCACTCGTTTTCAGCGGTCACCGACGTCGTGTTTAGCGCCGTGCCGGGCACCCGATTGATGCAACTCTTCAATGAAAATCCGCGTCTGGCCGCCGCGTTTCTTTGGTCGGCATCCCGCGACGAAGCCATGGTGGTCGAGCATCTGGTCAATATTGGCCGCCGCAACCCGCTTGAACGCACCGCGCACTTTTTCATGGAGTTGGCTGAGCGCCTCATGCTCGTCGGACTTGCAACCGAAACAGAATTTAAGTGCCCGCTCAATCAGTACGTGCTGGCAGATGCCCTGGGCATGAGCGCCATTCACGTCAATCGCGTGCTGCGTGAACTCCGCGAACTGGAGTTGCTGACCGTCAAGACCGGCACAGTCATCATTCACGATGTTGCGGGTCTGACAAAACTCGCGGGCTATCGCAGCGTCAACGGCACCAGAGCCGTGTTGGGCGCGAGATCGAGTTAGAAATCGCTCAATGCAGCATTCGGTTGGCGATTGGCTTTGCCGGCGGCGCTGAAAACAGGCGTTGAAAATTTTTGCAGCGCGCTTGCGCTGTTCGCATGAGCGGCATCACAAATTATTTTTTTAGCTGTGCAGAACCGCCGCGCCCATTTCGCCGCAACTCAACTTCATGTACTTTTAGTTTCGCGCATTACTGAAAAATTTGAAATCAAACGTCCGCATGTTCCGTCATGCGCGGATGAACGGTTGAACTTTGCCCGCATTTTAAAAGGAGAGGAAGACGAATGTCCCACGATGTTCTAGCCCAGCTCAATGGGTTGCGCGATCATGTTCGCGCCCGCATTGAAGCGACGACCGACTACAAGGCGCTGCAGTCTGTCGAAAAGGCAATCGGAGAAGTGCAAGCCTTGCTGCCGGTCGCAGCAGACGCCGCCGAAGCGCCTGTCGAAGCCGCGGCCGCTGAAGACGCGATTGCAGAAGCAACGTCAGAGGCGACGGAAGCTGTTGCCGAGGCAGAAGCCGAAGCTCCTGCAGCAGTAGAAGTTGCTGGCGAAGCGGATGCTCCGGCAGAAGGCGGCGAGGCCGTTGCAGAAGCCGTTGCTGATGAAGCTTCGGCAGAAGCTGTTGCCGAAGTTGCCGCTGAAGCGCCTGCCGAAGCCGCCGCAGAAGCACCAGCCGAAGACGTCAAAGTTGGCGAAATACCAGCCGAAGATCGGCCACTTGTTGCCGAACTTGTCGCCGCTGCGGCTGAACTCCCTGCCGCTGCTACAAGTGCAAGCCAGTAGTCGAGACGCCAGCATAAACTCTAAGATCGACTGACCCGTACGACGCAACAAAAAGCATCCAGCATCCATCTCAACTTGATCGCGAAGCCCTGGTTGCACACACCGGGGCTTTTCGCGTGGGTGTTAGGTTCGACGGAGCACCGCGTAGGCCGTATAGCCGGTGCGCATCTCTTCGAATGTGCACACTAAACCGTGGCGCTGGGCTGCGGCGCGCAACACGGCTTCAAGATCACGCCGCGGCGTAACGTTGTAATGCGCTAGGAAACGGCGGAACGCGGCACGCGGCAGTGACGGCATGTTGTCCATGCGGCCAAAATCGACGATGTGCAATTGACCACCCGGCGCCAGTTGCGCAATGCCGCGCTCGACGGCTGCAGGCCAATCGGGAATCATCGACAGCGCGTAGGAAATAAAAATGCGATCAGCTGATTTGAGGCCAAACATCTGTTCCAGATGAAAGGCCGTCGCGTCGCCTTCAGCCAGATCAACGCGCCGTGTCAGCCCGCGACGGCCAACGGCAGCCTTCGACGTCGCCAGCATTTCGCGCGAAATGTCGAAGCCGTAGAGCTTTGCGGAGGGGTAGGCTTTAGCGGCGCGCAGCAAATTCCATCCCGTGCCGCACGCAACTTCAACGATGGTTCCAGCCCGTGGGGGATTGAGGTCTGCGATCAAGCGCCGCCGCCAGAACAGATAGTGCGTGCGGGTGAAATCATAGATGTGGCGCTGAAACCTATATTGCCGGTTCATCAGCTCGGCGGATGAAATCGTGGTCATGGCGCTCTCACTCCGGCTTAATGTAAAGATGGAAGCCGCCGTAAATCGCCGAGCGATCACGCGCGAAAATCTCGGCTGAGCGCTGCGCTTCATACGTCCACTGCGCCAGCAGCGCTTCCGGCACGCGGCCAGGCAAAATGGTCGGTTCGCCAGCCGTGCGGAAAATGACGCGCGCACCTGGGCGAGCCGTCCGCGTGATTTCGCGCCAGAGTGACGTCAGCGTCGTGTCATCCATCCAATCCTGCGCGTCAAGCAGCACATAGCGATCGAGGCTTTCGGCCGGCTCAGCCTGCAAAAATTGGATCATGTTGGCATGCAGAACTGTGACGCGGTTGGCGCGCGTCTTCACCGCCGCGAAATGATCTCTTTCCAGATACGGCGGCAACGGGCCCTTGCCCTCAATATCGTATCTGCGCCCGAAAGCCTGCCAGGCGAAATAGTTGTCGCGCAGATCGAAGCCTGCCGCCAAGCGCTCAACGCGCTCGTAGAGCACGTCGGCCATGTGCCGCCGGCCGTGATCGCACAGCGTGTCGTATTGCGCCGGCGGTATTCCAAGTCCGAAGAGCGAGGCGCGGTTTGACGTCAGCCACCGCACCAGCGGCTTTTTAAACAACGGCGCCAGTTCGGTTTCGAAAATCTGCTGCTGTTGCGCCCGCGACTTCGCGAAAGTGATTTTTTCCAGATCGGCACCAAGCACCCGGGCAATGAGATGGCCAGCGCCAATAAAGCGTCCGAGCAGCCCGTAGCGGTAGAAGTTGCGGCCGAAGCGCGATATGCGGCGGCGCAAGGAATAATCCCGGCCTTCCCAATAGCCGCGCGTCTCGGCGTCGAGGTGCGGGGCGATGAGATCATCATAAAGACGGGCGTTGCGGTGATCGGTGGCGCCCCCGAAGAAGCGAAGGAACGTGGTGTGGTTGGGCAAGTGCGTTGCCGCCGCCAGCTTCAACCGGGTCAGCGCCACGTGGGTGCGGTTGAGGTCAACGGCATAGACGCGCGCCGGACTGACTGTCAGATAGCTCAGGACATTGCAGCCGCCCGATGCGATCGTCATAACGCGGCTTGTTGGTTTGAGTTCGAGGGCTTCGAGATCGGCACGCGGATCTTCCCAGATCTGCGGATAGACCATCGAGCGGAAAGCGAATGTGAACGTCCGCTCGAGGAAGCCGGCGGCGCTCAAAATGTCATTCTGGTGAACCGCTTCTCCAAGCAGCGCGGCGCTACTGGGCGCAAAGGCACTTGGCGTCTCAAAGGTCTTTGCTGAGAAGGTCACTGTTGTCTCCACGTCGGGGGGGTCAATTTGGGCCCATATTTTTGGCTGTGTGTTTCAGGCTGCGTGCTCAAGGCTTTTGAAGCGTGCGTCCGCCGGCGCGATGCGGCTCGCCATTTCGGCTTTCCAATCGATGATCTCCATGCGGCCGTCGGCGTGCTCGGCGATCGCCGTGCAGCTTTCTACCCAGTCACCGCAGTTGAGGTAGTGGATGTCGCCCAGCATACGATCGTTGGCGTGGTGGATGTGGCCGCAAATAAGACCGCCTGCATCGCGGCGACGGGCCTCATGAGACAGCGCTTCCTCGTATTCGCCCATGTATTTGACGGCGGTCTTGACCTTGAGCTTCAGAAATTGCGCCAAAGACCAGTGATCGAAACCAAATAGGCGGCGGGCAAAATTGAGCGGAATGTTCATCGCTAATGCAACGTCGTAGGACCGGTCGCCGAGAAACGCCAGCCAGCGGGCGTAGCGCACGACCACGTCGAATTCGTCGCCGTGGAGCACGAGATAGCGCTTACCGTTCGCATTTTCGTGGATGGCATCGCGGCGGATTTCAATGCCGCCGAAATTCATGCCGCAATAGTCGCGCAAGCCGTCATCATGATTGCCCGGAATGAAAATGATGCGCGCACCCTTGCGGGCCTTCCGCAGAAGTTTCTGCAACACGTCGTTGTGGGACTGTGGCCAATGCGGACCGCGCTTGACCTTCCAGAAATCGACGATGTCGCCGACAAGGTAATAGGTATCAGCGTCCGTATCGCGAAGAAAATCAAGGAGCGCCTCGGCTTGGCAGTTGCGCATTCCCAAATGCACGTCAGAGATAAAGATCGTGCGGTATAAAAAGCGTGCTGACGGTTCAGCCACGTGTCCCCTCCAGCGGGAAGCCCCTAAACTGTGCCCCACTGACCGGATTCATGTTTCAAGCGTATGACAGTGCTTTACATGGGCGCTTCCGACACCGCTTCGCGGAGCCGGCCCGCTGCGCCAGCGCTTGCGCGGCAAGCCGGAAGCGCCAGCACTTCATAGCGCTTGTGCAGACTTAACGCCGGTGAATCGGAATAGAAGCAGGTATAATGTGCCGTCAGGCCCGGCTCAGAAGCGGGCTAGCGGACGGCCTGCGACGGCACTTGGAGGGGCTCATGCACTTGATTCAAATTCTGCTGCCTGTGCGTGACAACGAAGGCAAACCTTTTGGGCCGCACCCTTTCGAAGAGGTCGCCTGGCAGCTTTCCAAAAAATTCGGCGGCATCACCGCCTACAACCGCGCGCCGGCTGAAGGCCGTTGGGAGACCAGCGGCAAAACGCAACACGATGATGTGCTGGTGGTGGAAGTGATGATCGCCGCCCTCGACAAGACTTGGTGGCGCGACTTCCGCACTGAGCTTGAGACGACATTTCGCCAGACTCAGGTGATTGTGCGCGCGCAGACGATTGAGCTGCTGTGATGGTAGTGCCGTCAGCGGAGCCAAAAGCACACGCTGGCGTGCGTGCTATGCGCGAAGCAGCCTCAGCTCAGAGCAGCGTTCGAACCTAAAAGGGATCAAGCTTGCATGCGCTGGAAAATACGTTCCCAGGCAAACAGCAGCGCCGTGTCGAAGGCACCAACCATCAAAAACGCCATTGCAATGGTCTGGGTCGAGGCTTCCGGGAGTCCCATGTCGTCACCGCGGGTCAGGACCCCAAGTGCGGCAACAACGCTGAGCAGCGCAAGCACGCCAAACACGACCTGCACAGACTTCAGCGAGCGCGAACGCTCAACAGCGATCTTGTCCATCAATGCAATACCTCTACGCAATTTTACTGAACCCCAGACGAGATGACCTTAGACTGAGTAGAAGGATTGGAAAAGCAGTTTTTAAAGAAAAATTAACTTTGTTGGGCGAGCCACGCCAAGCGGGCTTTTTGCTCAATGCTGTTGGCTGGAAAGCCGGCCTCGACCCACCAGGCTTCAAAGGCCTTGAGGGTGCGTCCAACGCGTGGCCCAGCGGCCAGTCCAAGCGCCAAAACGTCGGCCCCGGTAAAGGGCATCTCAGGCGGGCTCCAGCGCGTCGCCAGCAGGCTTTTATGCGTCCAGTCGGGGTCAGTAGCAGGGGCACTTGTACGGGCCCAGGCGACGCGTAGAGCGCGCTTAAAAGCAGCTTCGCCGCGGGCGTAGAGTTCGGCTTTCAAAGCCTCCTCAGAGAGGCCGCCAGTGCCGATATCCTTAACGTCGGCGGCAGCGGACAGTGCGTCGCTATCGCTGTTGGACAACCGCAGCCGCTGCGCCAGCGCCAGTGCATCGGCCGGTGTTTTGGCGAACAGCGCGGCAAGCCGCGTAATGGGATCAGGTGTTTCACCTAAAGTGCTCTCGATGGCTTGCAGCCGGCGCAGATGTTCAGGAAAGGCAGCGTGTCCAGTGATGACTTTGAAAATGCCGCCGCTGTCCATGATGCCAGCGATGTC
>JAYUCQ010000136.1:0-5543 GCA_043740265.1 Hyphomicrobium sp. | reverse complement strand
CGATGGCCATGACGGCGACGCGAGCAATGGCCGACGCGATGGCAGCGCCCGTGATGCCCCATCCCAGATGCAAGATCAGAAAAGCATCGAGGATGGTGTTGACGACAGCGCCGAGCAAGGTCACGTGCATGGCGCGGCGTGCGTCACCCACCGAGCGCAGCACCGCTGAAGATGTCATCCCCAGCGCCAGCATCGGCAGCGTCGGCAGCAGAATCGACAAATACGTTGTCGCCAAAGCATGCGCGCGCCCCGTTGCTCCAAGGCGCGTGAGGATCCATTCGATGCCGAACCACAAGACGATGCTGAGCAGCGCGGAGGCTAAAAACGTCAATACGTGGGCGTGGGCCGAGAGCCGCCTGGCCCGCACGCGCAAGCCAGCGCCGATTGCCGGAGCAACCAGCGCTGTCGCTGCAATCGAAAGGCCGATGCCAATCGAAGTGGAAAAGAACAGGATAGAACTGGCATAACCGACAGCAGCGACGACGGCATCATCACCACTGCGCGAGAGAAACAAGATGTTGGCGAGGTCGCCGGCAAAAATTGCCATTAGGCCGACGGCGCCTGCCCCGGTCATGACGAGGATGTGACGCAGGATCGAACCCGTCACAAAAACCGGAGCCTGCGGTTCGCGGCGCGACGGCCTTGTACTCTCGCTGGAGGGCGGCGATACGGCGTCGGTCATTACATGTCCTTAAGCGTCGCGACGACCTGTAGAGCGCGAAGACCCTTCAACGCGCAAATTCCGGCGAAGACTACAGCTTGCGGCGCGCTTTGAACGCCGCAGCCAGCGTTCCTTCATCGAGATAATCCAATTCGCCGCCAATCGGAACGCCTTGTGCAAGCCTCGACACGACGACACCGCTTGCAGCAAGCTGATCCGATACGTAGTGCGCCGTCGATTGGCCTTCGACCGTGGCATTGAGCGCCAAAAGCACTTCCTTGACTTGGCCGTCAGCGGCTCGCGTCATCAATCCCGCAATATTGAGCTTTTCAGGACCTATGCCGTCAAGTGGCGACAAATGACCACCCAGTACATGGTAGCGTGCTGAAACAATGTTGGCGCGCTCCAGCGCCCAGATGTCGCCGACCTCTTCAACAACGACGATCATACTGTCGTCGCGCTTTGGGTCTTGGCAGATGCTGCATGGACTGACCGTATCGAGATTACCGCATTGCGGGCACTCGGCAATTTTTTCGACCGCGTCTTGCAGGGCCGCCGTCAACGGAATGAGCAATTCGTTGCGGCGTTTCAGAAGCGCCAGCACCGCCTTGCGCGCTGACCGCGGCCCAAGCCCCGGCATGCGGCTTAAGAGCTGCACAAGGCGTTCGATTTCTGGGCCTGCGATTTTTTTGGACATATCGGGAATTCAAATGCCGCCGCGCTAGAACAGCTTCATGCCGGGCGGAAGTGGAAGGCCTTCCGTCATCTCGGCCATCTTGGCTTGCATGGCGGCGTCGGACTTGGCCCGGGCATCCGTTGCGGCAGTGACAATGAGGTCTTCCAGAAGCTCGGCGTCATCAGGTTTCATCAGGCTTGGATCAATGGCAACACGCTGAAGTGCCCCTTTGCCGTCGAGCACAACACGGACCATCCCACCGCCGGATTGACCTTCGAATGAGGCACGCGCCAGCTCCTCTTGGACGTCCTTCATGCGGGCCTGCATCTCGCCCACTTTCTTCATCATTCCCATGATGTCTTTCATGCGTCACCTCGTTAATGGCTGATAGAATGAAACGGGGCGGCCCGGCGTTATCCAGCGGCGCTCTCGTCGTCATTCTCGATTTCGGCGAGCGGCACAAGGCGGCGGATTTCTGCGATCTTCGCACCTGGAAAAGCGTCGAGCACCGCCCGCACCGCCGGATGAGCTTTGAGAGAGTCTAGTTCGGCCGCCTCGCGTTCCCGGCGCACGGCCCCAATTGCCGGGGCACCTTCTGCTTTTGACAGCATGATCATCCAGCGCCGGCCGGTCCAGGCATTGAGCTTTTCGCGCAGTTCGTTAGCGATTTCCGGTGGCGCGCCGGACAGAAGAAAAAGATCGATGGAGCCAGCGTTTACGTCAAATTTCACGAGGCTGACGTGATCTTCGAGATGCATTTTGAGTTTTGCGTCGCGCTTTTTACCGACCAGCGTCACGACATCGGTGAAATTGCGCGGGTCGGGCGTCGTCTTGACTGGACGGTGCGGAGTGGCGTCATCGCTTTCGAGGCCGAGATCGTCGTCGGTCAAGGGTGCGTCGCTATCTAATCCCGGCTGATCGCCCGTCGATTCAATGAACTCACCGTCGTCGTCAGCGTTTTGTGCCACCGTCGAAGTCTGATCGGCATTCAACGGGCCGGGCTGATCACGCGGTTCGGACTTCGGCGGAACGCTTCCCGGCGCACGCGACGGCACAGCACCACCGCCGAGCGTGCGGATCAGATCATCGGGCGTTGGCAAGTCGGCGGTATAGGCGAGGCGGATCAAAACCATTTCAGCCGCCGCAAGCGGGTTTGGTGCCCGCGACGTTTCTTCAATGCCTTTGAGCAGCATCTGCCAGGCGCGCGACAAATACGGCATCGACAACTGCGAGGCGAGCGCCGTACCGCGCTTTTTTTCCTCAACTGACAAGCCTTCGCCGGACGGATCTTCGCCGACAGCCTTGATGCGGGCGACGACGTGAATGGCTTCAGCGAGGTCGGAAATAATCTGGGCGGCCTCCGCGCCGTCCTGATGCATCGACGCCAAGGAAGATAGCGAAGTGGCTGCGTCACCTCGAAAAAGCGATTCTGCGAGGTCGAATATGCGGGCACGATCAGCGAGGCCAAGCATGTCGCGGACCTTTAGCGCCGTCACATGGCCCTCGCCCATGGCAATGGCCTGGTCGAGGATCGATAGGCCGTCGCGCACAGAACCTTCCGCCGCGCGGGCTATGAGGGCGAGCGCGTCGGCGTCCGCCTGAGCGCCTTCGTTGGCGACGATTTTTTTGAAATGAGCAGCAAGCACCGGTTGCTCGACGCGGCGCAAATCAAAGCGCTGGCAGCGCGACAAGACGGTGACGGGAACCTTACGGATTTCTGTTGTCGCAAAAATAAAGCGAACATGGCCCGGCGGCTCTTCCAAGGTCTTCAACAGCGCGTTGAAAGCGCCCTTCGACAACATGTGAACTTCGTCGATGATGAAGACCTTGGTACGCGCGACCAGGGGCGTGTACTGCGCGCTTTCGATAATCTCTCGAATATTGTCGATGCCGGTATTGGAGGCGGCGTCCATCTCGAACACGTCTGGATGCCGGCCTTCCATGATGTCTTTACAGTGAACACCAAGTCCCGGCATATCGATCGTCGGCTTGTCAAAACCCCCTTTTCCAAGGTCTGGGGCTTCATAGTTCAGAGCGCGCGCCAGAATTCGCGCCGTCGTCGTTTTGCCAACTCCACGCACGCCGGTCAGCATATAGCCCTGTGCAATTCGCCCCGACGCGAACGCGTTGCGCAAGGTCGTGACCATCGCCGACTGGCCGATCAGATCGTCGAACGTCGCGGGGCGGTATTTGCGGGCGAGGACGACATAGGGCTTGGCCGGACCTGAACCATCCGAACCCGCGCCGTCACCGTCAGTAGATTTTTTCTTCGCCATGATCCTGAATGCCTTATCGCCCATAGGGCGAGGGAGCAAGGCGACCCGCAGTAATCCACGCGCCCAGGCAGGGCGCCAGATCGCCTTCGATCCGAACAGCGCCCGTGAGTGAAGTCATGAGAGGCTGGCGAACGACCCGAATCCAAAATCGTTAGGGCTGCTTCCTTCCGGACCTGACCCGGTTGGCGACAGACTCGTCCGTCACCAACCTCCCAGCCCCATAATGGGCTTTCCCGGCGGCGGACACAACCCTTGCCTGAAATCTGTGCACGCATGCCGCACAGCGGCCGCTTAGACCGCGCGGAGACCAATAATAACATGCATTTTTGTGGAACCTGCCCCGCAGATGGACGTTTCCGGAACCGACAGACTTGTGCAACGCTGCCGGTGCACCCAAGTCCCGGCTAGGTTTGGATTTAAGCGTCGAAGATGTTCCGCTTCGAGCACGAGGGCAAAAATCAATGGCTATTAAATTCAAAGTCAACGGCGAGGCTCGGACGAGTGATGCTGAACCGGAAACACCCCTGTTGTGGGTGCTTCGCGACGAACTAAAACTCACCGGCACGAAATTCGGCTGCGGGGCGGCGCTCTGTGGCGCCTGCACGGTTCATCTCGACGGCGAATCGATCCGTTCGTGCCAAATCCAAGCACGCGACGTCGAAGGCCGTGATGTGACGACGATTGAAGGCGTCAAGGGCGACGTTGCGGCTGCGGTGCAAGCGGCGTGGATACGTATGGACGTGGCACAATGCGGTTATTGCCAATCCGGTCAGGTGATGGCGGCTGTCGGGCTGCTGTCCCAAATTCCCAAGCCGAGCGACGACGATATCAACAAGGCCATGGACGGCAACATCTGCCGCTGCAACACCTATCACCGTATTCGCGCCGCTATTCACGAGGCTGCAAAATCGCTGCCGGGTTAGG
Source organism: Hyphomicrobium sp. (assembly GCA_043740265.1). Classification (GTDB taxonomy): domain Bacteria; phylum Pseudomonadota; class Alphaproteobacteria; order Rhizobiales; family Hyphomicrobiaceae; genus Hyphomicrobium_B. The sequence goes on along the minus strand of JAYUCQ010000136.1, from coordinate 1,006 downwards.
TGCTTTTTATCCTTACGGGTTTCTGCTCTTCAGCGAAGGTTGTTTTTGAAAATGCATCGGGTCCACATGCGCATTCTGTTTCCAATTATTGTTACGATTATTGCCTTCGGTGCCGTTGCACTGGTGCGTGGCGGCGAAACAATTCACAGTCCGTCCGTCATTTCGGCGGCAAACGCGGCGGCTGCCGATGCTAGTCTGTTTACTCCGGTGGCAACTGTGTTGCGTCACCCACGCTGCATGAACTGCCACCCGCGCGACGACCACCCGCGACAGGGCGACGACCGTCATGTCCATCTTCAAAACGTCGTCCGCGGCGACGACAACCTCGGCTTCGTCAATATGCGCTGCACGGCATGCCATCGTGACGAAAACAACAACTACTCGGGTGTTCCCGGTGCTCCGTTATGGCACCTCGCGCCGGTGTCGATGGGTTGGCAGGGGTTGAGCGACGCCGATTTGTGCGCAACGCTGAAAGACGAAGAGAAAAACGGCGGTAAAAACATCGCGGCGCTTGTCGAGCATATGAGCAGCGACAAGCTCGTCCTTTGGGGTTGGGCACCGGGCGGCACACGCGCGCCGGTATCAACACCGCACCCGCAATTTGTGACCGAACTCAAAGCCTGGGCCGCTGCCGGCGCGCCGTGCCCAATCGCTTCTAAGTGAATTTCATTAATGCCGATTTGACTGCGAGGATCGCATGACCGCAAAAGTGACATCTCCCCTGACACGCATTTTCGCCCTGCCGGCTATCAAACCGGAAGCCTCGCGGCGCACGTTCTTGAAATTGTCGGGCGGTGCGGGAGCGGGGTTAGTGCTCGGCCTTGCAGCGCCCTTCAACGTGCGAGCTGCAACAGCAGCGGCGGCCAGCGAGGGTCTTGCACCAAATCCGTTTCTGATCGTGGCGCCAGACAACACCGTCACCGTCATCATCAAGCATCTCGATAAGGGGCAAGGCGCCGCGACGGGTCTGGCAACACTTGTTGCCGAAGAGCTCGACGCCGATTGG
>JAYUCQ010000135.1:0-5548 GCA_043740265.1 Hyphomicrobium sp. | reverse complement strand
CGCCAATGGACGGCTGCACGCCTTGAGGCGGCACGGCGGGTTCGACAGGCTGCCAATGAAGCCGAGCTGGACCCTCGCGCAAGCCTGAGACAGGCTCCAGCGCCCGCAGCACATCGCCTGCGTCGGTCACGAGCGTTGCACCCTTTTTGATGAGCGTGTTGGTGCCTTCAGCGCGCGGGTCTAGCGGATGGCCGGGCACCGCAAAAACATCGCGGCCTTGTTCGTTGGCATAGCGGGCTGTGACAAGCGTACCCGATCGGGCCGCGGCTTCGACAATGATGACGCCAAGCGCCATGCCAGAAATAATGCGATTGCGGCGTGGAAAATCTTGCCCGCGCGGTTTGAAGCCCGGCGGCATTTCCGTCACCAAGCAGCCTCTGCTGCCGATGTCGCGCGTAAGGTCGTCGTGCTCGGGCGGATAAACAACGTCAATGCCGCCAGCGAGCACCGCAATTGTCCCGGTCGCCAGTGACGCCTTGTGTGCTGCGCCGTCAATGCCGCGCGCCAAGCCGGAGACGACAGCATATCCCGCAGCGCCAAGTTGACTTGCGAACAGGGCCGCCAATTTTGCGCCCGCCGCAGAACACATGCGCGAGCCGACAATGGCGATGCAAGGCTTTTGCAGAATTTCAACATTGCCTTTGACGTAGAGCATCGGCGGCGGCGCGTCGATGGCGGCGAGGGCTGGCGGATAACCGGGTTCAATCGTGAAAATCGGTTGCGCACCCGCGCGTTCGGCGGCTTCGAGTTCGGCGCTGGCGTCATCGCGGCGGCAAATCCGGATCGGCCGCTTGCCACCGGCGCGCCGCGTAATTTCAGGGAGCGCCTCAAGCGCCTGTGTCGCGCCGCCATAGCGATTGATCAATTCGCGAAAGGTAACGGGGCCGACATTTTCAGAGCGGATAAGACGCAGACAGGCAAGCGTTTCAGCGGCTGCCAGTTTCGCGGTTGGCAGTGGCGCAATTGGAAACAGCGACGGCTCGTCAACCTTTGGCACCGATCTTCGGCTCCTCGCCCTTGAGTAGCCGCCGGATATTGGCGCGATGCTTCCAGAAAATAATCAGCGTCATCAGGCTTGCGAGCGCCGCGTATTCAATGTGGCCCGTCAGCGCCAACGCGACCGGCGCGGCAACGCACGCGACGAGGGCTGCGAGCGACGAATACCGCGACAGACCCGCAACCGCGAGCCACACGAGCGCGAACACCGCTGCTGCCGGCCATGCGAGGCCCGCGAGCACGCCGAGATAAGTCGCGACACCCTTGCCGCCTCTGAACTTCAACCACACCGGATAGAGATGACCGAGGAACGCGCCAAGACCGGCCAGCATCGCCGGGCCCTGTCCGTAAAAATGATCGGCGATCAGAACGGCGGCCGTGCCCTTCAAGCCGTCGAGCAATAGCGTTGCGGCAGCCAAGCCTTTGTTGCCCGTGCGCAGAACATTCGTGGCGCCGATGTTGCCCGAACCGATATTGCGCACGTCGCCCAGTCCTGCGGCGCGCGTCAGCAGCAACCCGAAAGGTATAGAGCCGAGCAGATACCCAAGCCCGAACGCCTTCACCAGCCAAGGCCACATACCCGCGACGACCAGTGTGAGGAGGGACGAGAGGGGGCTCATGCGGTGGGGTCTGCCGATTGTTTTGTTTCCGGGAACTTACACCCAATGGCCGGATATGAAACCCCTCGTCATCCTCGGCCAAGTGCGCCCTGCACGTGCGCGCGATGGCCGGGGATCCCGCGCAAAGCTGCCGAAGGCTCGAAACATTTTGTGTCTTCGACGAGTCTTGTGCTGGATCCCCGAGTCCGATCGCAAAGGGGCTCACGTGCTCGAGGATGACGGGTGAACCCTAAGTCCGCTCGACGGTTCCCCTCCCCAGCGGGGAGTGGTTAGGGGTGGGGAGAAGCAGGGAGACGGGTGGTGGTTGGGTTGGAGATGTTGCCGCGATCTTCGTGAGGCACTGCGGAATACGGCGCGGTCAAGCGCCGCGACCGCACCTATTCCGCCATACGTTTCTTCGTTTTGAGAATGCGGGCTACGCGGGCTACGTTTTGGTGTTGAGTATTGCGTGTTGCGCGGTGCAATTCGGTGAAGTTATCAACTGCCAATTACCGCCCCGCCTCTTGCGCGGCAAGAATCAGCGTCAGGAAAGCCGCCACAATAGGAGGCGAGGAAGCCCGAATATGAATATGATTTGTGTGGCCTACTTCACGGGTGCTGTAGGGCAGAGCATCGGAATGTTTTATTTCGGTAACGGTGTAATCTCTGGCGTTGACGTTGGCGGGCTCAAGTATGACGGCAATTTATCTAGACAGATAGACGGCTCTTTTGAAGGCACGGTTACACTCAAAATTCCGGCGGGCACGCAATTGATTACCGGCTTAGCTGCTGGATCATCCGATCATGAAATGGCTTCGCATATCCGATTGCCGAAAGACTTCGCGACAACTGGTGAGGTTATCCGCATTGACACACCGGCGGGTGCCGTTTCTGCCCGGTTCGAGTTGTTGAGGGAGGTTCCTTGACATGCCCGCGAATTTTTGGGAAATGCAGTTTAAAGACTACCTCACGCTGTTTGTATTAGCGGCTACGATTTGGGCAATCTATTACGGCCCGATCAAAGCCGTCGAAGTCAGCCGCAAGAATCAAGATGAAGATGCGAAGCGCGCGCGACAATACGGAATACTGCATAATTTGATGAAGACGCGGAAGTTCCAATTGGCACCCGATCACGTTTCAGCGCTGAACCTAGTGCAGTTGGAATTTTACGGAAATGCCCGCGTTCAAGAACTCTACAAGACCTATATGGGCTTGTTGAACGGGGCATGGCCGAACACTGACGACGCTGATAACTGGAAGCGCCACGCGGAGGAGCGCGAAGCCGCGCTATTCGACCTCATACACCAAATCGGCCTTGCGCTCGGCTACACGATTGACCGTCAAGAATTGAAGCGACTCGGCTACGGGCCACAAGGATGGCAAACTGACGAAGAGCAAGGTGCCGCGTTGCGGCAATTGTTGATTGCGACACTAGAAGGAAAGCGCGGTCTACCGGTTTGCGACTTCGACAAGATGCACAAGTTTGTCGGTAAATTTCCGCCCCCGCCAACTTAGCCCGCCTGGCACGGATCAATAAAAGCGAAGAAATGGTGGGCGTGCTTAGCGGCGCGTGCGAAACTTCCTTCTCCCTTGGGGAGAAGGTGGCGCATAGCGCCGGATGAGGGGCTTCGAGCCTCGACAGTGAAATCTCGCGAGCTGCAAGTCCCTCACCTGTCGCCCTTTATTTTGGCGCTACCGCGCCGGGGCGACATCCTCTCCCTCAGGGAGAGGAAAAGTTACGTCCGCTCAACCCCCGCGTACTCATAGACCGTCTCGCCGGCGACCACCGTGCGCAGCACGCGCCCCTGCATCTTGGCTTCGTCGAACGGTGTGTTCTTCGAGCGCGAGCGCAGCAGGTCTTTGTTGACGACCCACGGTTCGCCCGGATCGAACAGCAGCAGGTCGGCAATCGCACCTTTGACAAGGCGGCCGGAATGCAGGCCAAGCAAGCGCGCTGGGTTGATCGTCATCGCTTTCAAAAGCGCCGGTAAAGTCATGTCGCCGGAATTCACAAGCCGCAATGCTGCCGAGAGCAAAGTTTCAAGCCCCACCGCGCCGTCGGCGGCTTCTGCGAACGGGCGGCGCTTGGTGTCGGCGTCTTGCGGATCATGCGAGGAGACGATGATGTCGATATCGCCATTGGCGACGCCGCGCACCATGGCCACGCGATCTTCTTCACGCCGCAGCGGCGGGCGGACTTTGAAAAACGTGCGGTACGGGCCGATGTCGTTTTCATTCAGCGTCAGATGATTGATCGAGACGCCGCACGTCACGGGAAGTTTGCGCTTCTTGGCGTCGCGGATGACCTCGAGACTTTCGGCGCAGCTGATCGTTGCCGCGTGATAGCGCCCACCGGTCATTTCAACCAAGCGCACGTCGCGCTCAAGGGTGATTGTCTCTGCAAGCTTGGACGCACCCGGCAATCCCAATCGCGACGACACTTCGCCCGAATTCATCGAGGCGCTGCCGGTCAAGTACGGGTCTTCGGTGTGATGCACGACAAGCGCGCCAAAATCCTTGGCGTAGTTCAAAACGTTGCGCATGACGCGCGTGTTGGCGACGCTCGACTTGCCGTTGGAAAACGCAATGGCTCCGGCGCGTTTCAAAAGACCGATCTCGGTCATTTCCTCGCCCTTGAGGCCCTTGGTCATTGCAGCCATCGTGTGGACGTGGACCAGGGCGTTGTCGCGGGCGCGGCGCTGAATGAAATCGACAAGCGCGACTTGGTCGATCACCGGGTTCGTCTCGGGCATGACGACCATGGTCGTGACGCCGCCCGCTGCCGCCGCGTGGCTCGCCGTCTTCAAGGTTTCGCGATGCTCAAATCCGGGTTCGCCGGAGAACACCTGCGCGTCGATGAGGCCCGGCGCCAGCACATGGCCTTTGCAGTCGATGACCAGCGCGCCTTCGGGAGCATTGCGGCGCAGATGCGATCCAATGTCGGCAATCAGCCCGTCCTTGACGAGCAATCCGCCCGGCTCGTCGCGGTTGGACGACGGATCGATGAGCCGCGCGTTGATGTAGACAGTCGCCTTGCCGGAGCTCTTTGGTTTCTCCAGGGATTTGTTCTGCGGGGTCATGACGTTTGGCCCCCACTATCCGGTTGAGCGCCTGAAAGATGAGCCGAGAGCGCTTCGAGAACCGCCATGCGCACCGCCACACCCATTTCGACTTGCTCGCGGATGACGCTGCGCGAGTGATCGGCAACGGTGGACGCAATTTCAACGCCGCGGTTCATGGGGCCGGGGTGCATCACCAGCGCGTCGGGTTTGGCGAGCGCCAGCTTCTCGTGATCGAGGCCGAAGAAGTGGAAGAACTCGCGGCTCGACGGCACGTAAGAACTTTCCATGCGTTCGTTCTGCAGCCGCAGCATCATGACGATGTCTGCGCCCTCGACGCCCTTCCACATGTCGGTGAAAACTTCGACACCGAGACGTTCGGGAGCCGGCGGCAAGAGTGTCGATGGCGCAATCACCCGCACGCGTGCGCCAAGCGTATTCAGCACGTTGATGTTCGACCGGGCGACGCGAGAGTGCAAGATGTCGCCGCATATGGCAACGGTGAGACCTGCGATGCGGCCCTTGGCGCGGCGGATGGTGAGCGCATCGAGCAGCGCCTGTGTCGGATGCTGATGCGCGCCGTCGCCGGCGTTGATCACCGAGCAATCGACCTTTTGCGACAGCAGCTCAACCGCGCCAGCCGCATGATGCCGCACCACGATAATATCGGGCCGCATGGCGTTCAGCGTCACCGCGGTATCGACGAGCGTCTCGCCCTTGGTGACCGACGAGGTCGCGACATTCATGTTCATGACGTCGGCGCCGAGCCGCCGGCCCGCCATCTCAAATGACGCCTGCGTGCGGGTCGAGGCTTCAAAAAACAAGTTGAGCAGCGTGCGGCCTGCCAGCACGTCGCGCTTTGCGCCGCCAGCGCGGAAGTGATCGGCGGCTTTA
>JAYUCQ010000134.1:0-2264 GCA_043740265.1 Hyphomicrobium sp. | reverse complement strand
AGGGCCACACTGGTCCCTGTGCAGATGCGATTATCGCCAGCGGACTAAAGCGGGTTGTGGTTGCCATTGAAGACCCCGACCCGCGCGTTGCCGGACGTGGGCTCGACACGTTGCGCGCGGCAGGGCTCGACGTTATTCGCGGAATTGGCGCCGCTGAGGCGCGCTGGATAACGCGTGGCCACATCGTCCGCATCACCGAGCGCCGCCCTTTTGTAACCTTGAAAATGGCGGTGGACGCGAACGGCGAAATTGCCCGCGGCGATGGATCAACACCGGTTTGGGTTACCGGGCCCGAAGCGCGGGCCCACGGTCATTTGTTGCGTGCCCGTCACGACGCAATCCTTGTTGGCAGTGAAACAGTCAGAGCTGACGACCCGGAACTAAACTGCCGCCTGCCAGGGCTGGCAGATCGCTCACCTGTGCGCGTTGTGCTGTCGCGCGAGCTCGGAATTTCGACGGACAGCAGACTTGTTGCCAGTGCCCGTCAGGTGCCGTTGTGGGTTGTGACCTCGGCTGACGCCGATGCGTCAAGGCGTTTTGCACTTGCCGCCGCTGGCGCAGAACTGCTCGACGTTGCGAGCGTGCAAGGCAAGCTTTGGCTACCGTCTGTCATGGAAGCCTTGGTCGCGCGCGGAATTACGCGGCTGCTGGTTGAGGGCGGGCCGAACATGTGGCGGGCCTGTGCGGATGCGTCTCTCGTCGACGAAGTTACTCTCTACAAGGCGGGCTACAAGGCGGGACACTGCGCCAATACGGCGATGGCTGCGATCACGCGTTACCTCGGTGATCTCTCTCTCTCGATCGTAGATCAAAGACCACTAGGCTCCGATACGGGTTGGCGGTTGCGCCACACAGCCGGGACCTCCAACCGATGATACAATCAGCAGAACAAGGATCACGGAGCATGTTCACCGGCCTCATTGCGGATATTGGCGAAGTCGTTGCCACCAGTGGCGGCGTCTTTACGGTACATACAAAGTTTTCGGCGGGCATGATGTCTCCGGGGGCATCGATGTCCTGCGACGGCGTATGCTTGACGGTGACGTCGATCAAGCCGGATCACGAACACGGCGGCGACGGTTGCATCTTCAAAGTCGATGTATCGAACGAGACGTTAGCAAAGTCGACACTGGGGTCATGGAAGTCGGGTCGCCGGATTAATCTCGAACCCGCATTGTCGGTCAGTGATCGGCTCGGCGGCCATGTGGTCAGCGGTCACGTCGATGGGATTGCGAAAATCATTTCAATTACGCAGGATGGAGATTGCCGCCGCTTCTTGTTCGAAGTTCCAGAGCACCTTGCCCGCTTCATTGCGCCGAAGGGCTCCGTGGCGCTCGATGGCACGTCATTAACGGTCAATGAGGTTTCGGGCAGCCGCTTTGGCGTCAATCTCATCCCGCATAGCTTGACGGTGACGACTTGGGGGGCCAAAAGCCAAGGCGACACAGTCAATCTTGAAGTCGATGTTTTTGCCCGCTACGTGGCGCGGCTTATGGAGTTCCGTCCCTGATGCAGGGTGCCAATTACAGCCAGGCCGTAAAGACGGGTTCAGCGTTGTCTCCGATCGAAGAGATCGTTGAGGAGATGCAGAACGGCCGCATGGTTGTGCTCGTCGATGCCGAAGATCGCGAAAATGAAGGCGATCTGGTCGTGCCGGCACAAATGGCAACGCCGGACGTCATCAACTTCATGGCCAAGCATGGCCGCGGTCTCATTTGCCTGACATTGACGCAAGCCCGCGCCCATGACTTGCGGCTCGAATTTATGGTGCGGGCCAACGCCTCGCGCAACCGCACGGCGTTCACGCAATCCATCGAGGCGCGTGAGGGGATTTCAACCGGAATTTCGGCGTTCGACAGGGCCCGTACGATCGCGACCGCGATTGACCCGACGAAAGGCGCCAACGATATCGTATCGCCGGGGCATGTGTTTCCCTTAATCGCGCGCGAAGGCGGTGTTCTGGTCCGTGCAGGCCATACCGAAGCGTCGGTTGATTTAGCGCGCTTGGCCGGGTTGCTGCCGGCCGCCGTCATCTGCGAGATCATGAACGACGATGGCACGATGGCGCGCATGGACGATCTCGTCGTATTCGCGAAGCGCCACGGTCTCAAGATCGGTGCGATCGAGGATCTGATCGCTTATCGCCTGCGCAACGAGCACCTTGTCCGCCCAGTCGCAAAGACCGAGGTCGCGACCCCCTCTGGGAAATTCGACCTGCACGTCTACGAGACGACCGTGGAGCCAGGAGAGCACTTGGCCCTCGT
>JAYUCQ010000133.1:0-5575 GCA_043740265.1 Hyphomicrobium sp. | reverse complement strand
GATGCGCGATTCCGAATTGTTGCGCCAGCCATCGTCCAGTGCGCCTTCGACGGCGAGATAGGCGGCAACAGCACCGCTGCGTTGCCCGGTTTGAAAAGATCCTTGCTCACGGCCGAACGATCCAAAGCGCACATCAACCTCGGAGCCCTGATAATTGAAACCGTCTTTCATGCCGATGCTGATGGCGCCACCGATGGCGTTCAAGCCAAACACCGGATTGCCAGCGACAACCGTGATGTCCTGGATCGCGTTCGACGGCAGGAAATCCCAGTTGACGATGTCGCCGAAGCTTTCGTTTATACGTACGCCGTTTTGATAGACGGCTAAGCCTTGTGGCACGCCATTGACGGGCGACGATTCAAAGCCGCGATACTGTACGTTGGTTTGAAAACCGTTGCCCTGGAGATCCGTGACGGTGACACCAGCGACGGTTGTCTGCAGCACTTCCTGCGCGCCCGTTGCCCCGGTCCGTGCGATGTCTTCCTTGGTAGCGCGGCCGACTGAGCCTGGAACCTTAGCGAGCGGTATTTCGCTGCCGCCGATGGGCGACATTTTGATTTCTGTTGTAAGCGTCGTGGCGCCCGGTGGAGGAGCCGTGTCCGCTGCGACCGGCTGCAGCTCGGGCTGAGGCGTCGTTGGCGCTTGCTGCACAGGCTTCGGCTTGGCCGCGATCTTTTTTGGCGGCGCGGGCTCAGACTCGGCTTGAACCACCGGCGGTTTTGTCTTTGGCTTAGGGGCCGCTTCCTCGACCGGCTTTGGCGCTGGCTTAGGTTGCTCCTGGATAATTTTGACTTCGGGTAACTGCACGCCATTGGAGGGAGGTGCGGCGCCTTGCGTTGTATCGGCGGGTGGTGACGGGGTGGTTGCGGGAGGGGGCAGTGTGGCCGGCGCCGTTGCGTCGGCGGGTGGCGTGGTGGTCCCTGATGCAGGTGGCGGCACAACAGCGGCTGGTGGGGACGATGGTGAAGTTGTTGCTGCGGGCGGCGGCGATGTTGTTGGCGCTGGTGCGGCCGCTGGAGCAACTGGAGGCGTCACTGGCGGCGTCGCAGGCAAAGGCACAGCCGTTGCAGGCACCGTGGCTCCCGGTTCTTGAGCGTTCACCGGGACCGCGCATGCTGTCAGAGCAACGGCAGCCGCCCCCACAGCCACACGAAATCGTCTCATACTTGCATTTCCCAAAAGCACTGGCCCCAAAAGCACTTGCCCCCAAAGCGCTGGCGGCCCCTGAGTCGGCCCGCATCGTCGACAACCCGGATCGGTTCGAATCAAATCTTGTACCCAGAAGGCTGCCAACACAGGCGGGGGTCAATCCAACATCGAATGGGATTTTTTCCTGAATTTCACAATGTTAGGCGTCCGTTGCTGAGACGCATCTAGTTTGACCAGCAACGGGAAAAACCGGCGTTAAAATCGGGAAAAATTCTCGTTGCGCTGCAATGCAGCATTTCCTTGCCAAGCGCCCATTCCTCCGCCAGAAATGCGAGCTAATTCAACACTCGCGATCCACCACTGTCCTGAAATAACATCACACAAAGTTGCGCATCTGGACCTAGTTGCGTGAACGCAAAATCGCTACACGCTGTCCCGGCCATCCGTCGTTACGACCACCAAGAAAGTACGCGCGTGAACCGTTTCCGCAAAGCCGCAACAATTGCTTTGAGTTCTGCCGTCGCGGTTTCCCTTCCAGCACTGGCGGCACGCGCCGCAGATCAACCGGCAGCGGCGGCCCCAGCAACAGGCACGGCTTTAGAACTCAACAAGCTTGAGACTTACGACAAAGGCTGCCGCGCTTACATGGTCGTCACCAACGCGACGGACACGGCGTATCAGGCTTTCAAACTAGACCTGGTGCTGTTCCAGACCGACGGCATCATCGGCCGCCGCTTCGCGCTCGATCTGGCCCCCGTGAGGGCGCAGAAAAAGACCGTGAAGCTGTTCGAACTCGACGGCGTCGCGTGCGACAAGATCGGATCTTTTCTGATCAACGACGTCATGGACTGCAAGACGGACGCGGGGCCGGCGGAGAATTGCCTGCAAAAATTGACGACCTCAACACTGACAACAGTTCAACTTTCCAAATAACAAGTAAGCGGTGAATTCCTTGGGTGAAACAGTAGCAGTAGCGGGCCGCGATCTTTCCATCCTCGGATTGTTCCAGCACGCCGATATCGTCGTCAAATCCATCATGATCGGGCTGCTGCTTGCGTCCATCGTCTGCTGGGCGCTGGTGTTTGAAAAAATCTACCGCATGTGGCGCTTGAACCGCGAAGTCGATGTTCTCGAGGAAGCTGCTGCTGCTGGCAAGTTCACGAACGCAGCCGGCGAAGGCCTGGTCGGCTCGGTCAATTCGGCTGCCAAAAACGAATGGGCGGAAGGCGCAAAAAATGCCGCGCCCGGCGAAATCCGCGACCGGCTTGAACAAGCGATGCGCGGCGCGATGCGGCGCGAGCTCAAAGGCATCGAGAAGGGGTTACCGTTTCTGGCAACGCTCGGTTCCGCGGCGCCGTTTATTGGTCTTTTCGGTACCGTCTGGGGCATCATGAATTCATTCACGGCCATCGCGCAGTCGAAAGATACGAGCCTTGCCGTCGTTGCGCCCGGCATTGCAGAAGCGTTGTTTGCAACGGCGGTTGGCCTCGCAGCCGCTATTCCGGCGGTCATTGCCTACAACCAGTTTACCGTCGCGCTTGGCCGCGCCAACGATAAAATTACCCCAGCAATTTCCGTTCTTGCTCGCAGCCTCGCGCGCCGCGGCGTCGAAAGCACTTAAGTTAGGAAACGAGTTTCACGATGGGCATGGCAGTAGGCAGCAACGGATACGACGACGGCGAGATGAGCTATAAGCCACTCGCCGAAATCAATGTTACGCCCTTTGTGGACGTGATGCTGGTGCTGCTGATCATCTTCATGGTAGCGGCGCCGCTAATGGTGCAAGGCGTTCCGGTCGAATTGCCGAAGACGTCAGCGTCGAAACTCGGCACTGTTAAGAAGCCAATGGTGGTTTCGATGGCGGCCGACGGCAACCTCTTTATCCGCGACGAACAAGTGACCCGGCAAAACCTCGTCACGCGGCTGATGGCCATCAAATCGCAAGAAGGCGGCGACGGCATTGTTTACGTTCGCGCCGATAAAAAAATTGCCTACGGCGACGTCATGGAAGTCCTCGGCCGCGTCGGGGAATCCGGTTTCGCCCGCGTTTCATTGCTGTCTCAGCCGGCTCCGGCATCATCGCCGTCCGGCCAAAATTGAAATCAGAACTAAGGTCGCGTCGTGTAATGACAAGGTTTCGAGCCATCGCCATTGCCCTTTCCCTGATGATCCACGCGTCGCTGGGTTATGCCATGCTACCGCGTTCGGACTTGCGCGTTGCCGATGCCTTCGACGCCGGAAGCGGAAATGACACGATCCAAGTTGAACAGGGCATCGCCATTGAGGGGCTCTCGAAGCTCGGCGATGCTCTGGAATCGATCCAGACCGCAGATATTACGCCGGTCGCACAGCAAACGCCGCCGCCCGTTGAGGACGTCAAGCCGGTTGACGAAATCCGCGATGCCATCACCGCCACCGAAAGCAAGGTGGAAGTCAAGGTAACCAAGGCCGAGGAAACGCCGACTGTGGCCGACCAGCCCAAGCCCGAGGTTGTGCAAGCCGAAGAACAGCCGCAGCAAGTCGCCATGATTGCCGAAAAAAGTTCAAGCGAAAGCAAGAACGGTCAACTCAATCTGGAGGCCCAGGCCGCATTTAGGGGGCAACTCTCTAATGCCGTGCAAAAAGCGGTTAGAAATCCGAATTCAAAGCGGAGTGGAACGGTCAATGTCACGTTCAAGATTGGGTTGAGGGGCGAAGTGCTGTCGCGCGAGATCACGAGCACGTCAGGCTCGAAGTTACTCGACCAAACCGTGATTGCCGCAATCGACAGCGCCGAATTTCCGCCTATCCCAGCCAACGTCAGCAACGAGCCAATGGTTGTATCGGTGCCGTTTAAATTTGTGACGCGTTAGAAGAGCCCCAAGACGGGAACGTTGGATAGGCACCCAAAGGACGGGTCACCGTTTACGGGCAGTCGCAGCGACACTGCTGCCGGGACGCTTCAAAAAAAGAGCACCGCTCCCCGCATTCGCCAATTGTGAGACAGCCATTAACCTCAGGTTAGCACCTAAGACCTAGGTTGGATGTTGGCGAATCTCACTCTCACCTTGGCCGCTCCATGCTCAACGGCGCATTCGGAACTACGAAATCGAACTCGTTGATGAACGAGTACGCCTCGCTATTGGGTGATGCCGTGCTGCGCCACCGCGCCCGTGTTGCCGAACATTCAGCCCGCATCGAAGCGGAACTGGCCAGCAAGGTCAAATCCGAGTTCATCGCCAACATGAGCCATGAACTGAGAACTCCCCTCAATACAGTCATCGGCTTTTCCAAGTTGTTGACCGAGCACGAACGCCGCCGGTTACCCGATGCGGACATCGTCGAATACGCCAGCCTGATCAATGACGCAGCCGGACATTTGCTCTCCGTCATCAACGACATTCTCGACATTTCAAAAATTCAGAGCGGCAAGTACACCCTCGACAGCCGGGAAGTCAGCGTCGAAGAAATTTTGCAAGCCTGCATCAATTCGTTCCGCATCATGGCAAGCGAAGCGGCGGTGACGATTTCGATGTCGATGGCCTACGATTTACCGCCGGCGCGCGGCGACAGCGTCAAGCTGCGGCAAATCTTTACCAACATCATATCGAACGCCATCAAGTTCACACCGCGCGGCGGCACCGTCAAAGTCGAAGGTTTGCGCACCAAAAATGGCGGTGCTGGTGTGCTCGTCCGCGATACTGGCGTTGGCATGACAGCCGATGAAATTAAAGTCGCAATGACGCCATTCGGACAGGTTGACGCCGGCCACGCCCGCTGGCGCGAGGGCACAGGCCTTGGCCTGCCGATCGCCAAAGCGCTTGTCGAGCTGCATGGCGGGCAGATCGAAATCAGGTCCATAAAAGGCGAAGGCACCGAGGTCGCAATCATGTTGCCGTCGCGTACCAGCGTCTCACCAATTCAAAACAGTGAAACCGACTCTCTCAGTTCGGTCTTTGCCTAGGAAACCCAGATGAACTTATCTCCTCTTTCCCATGGCGCGGCTGCCGGCGCAGACGGCTCGATCGGGCGCATCGTTTCGGTCACCGGCTCGAAGGCCATCGTGCTTCTTGATGCACAGTCACATGGCCGCGTCCGGTCCATCAACGACCGGCCCGAAATGGGAACCTTGCTTGCGATCGATACCGCGAACACGATTGTTCTCGCGATCGTATCGGCGCTGAGCGTTCCAGTGCCCGCCCAGCGCGATGGTGACGCCGAAATCTGGATTGCCGAACTTGGTCTGGTGGGCGAACTTTGGAAAAGCAAAGATGGCGGCCAAGCCGGCTTCAACCGCGGCGTCACAATTTATCCGGCGCTCGGCGACCGCGTCCGCGTATCATCGAAAGTTGAACTCGAAATTGCCTTCTGTGGCGATGGCGGCGCCGCCGTGCGCGTTGGCTGCATCCGGCAGGATAGCTCGATCCCGGCGATGGTCCGCGTCGAT
>JAYUCQ010000132.1:0-13796 GCA_043740265.1 Hyphomicrobium sp. | reverse complement strand
CCAACTAAAGTCGGCGACATCCGCAAATGCGGCACTTTCCGCCGACGTGCGTAAAAGCGCCGAAGAAATCGCTCGCTTGAAGGCGCAGTTGAGTGCGGCACCGGGGGCAACCGAGAGCAGCGGTGACGCCGATCGCCTCAAAACTGAGATTGCGGCGCTCAATGCGTCACTGACAGCTGCGCGCGCGTCAGAGCAGCAACTCAGTCAAGCGAAGCAGACCTTGCAAAACGAATTCCTGCAAGCCCGGACGTCTTTGGAAGAAAGCAATTTGCTGGCAGCATCGCGCAATGACGAGATCACCCGGCTGAAGGCGCAACTTGCGGCGAGCCCGGCGGATGCCGACAATTACCGGCGCTTCAAAGATGCACTCGAAGCTGCCAATCGAATTGCGGCGGGACTTCCCGAGAAAATCTGAAATCCTTCTGGCAAGGGCCAACCGCCTCTAAAACCGATTGTGAAAAATGAAAAAGGTGGCGCTCCATTTGGAACGCCGCCTGTTCTGCTTTGGGCTCCGCACCCGCATATTTGGTTAATTTTCCATTGACGCCCACGTTAACCCATGTTAACCCATATAAGCCCGACCGCACCGGGTAGGTATCCGTGGCAGGGCGCCGGTCTGGATGAGGGCCCAGCCTGAGCGACCGCCACGGCCCACCGCTTTTGTTGGCCTCGGCGACTCTTCACCGAAGAGCCGGCCGCCCAGGCCGGAGAATAAAGTTCAGCGTCAAAGACGAGGCTCGTTAATTCAGGGATGGACCGCTTTGTCTCGACATTCACAAACAAAATCGACGTCAAAGGCCGGGTCTCCATCCCAGCCTCGTTCCGAGCTGTCCTCGAACGCGACGGCTATGCCGGTGGAATCTATTGCTACCCCTCGCTCGACGCTCCTGCTCTCGATTGCGGTGGCGAAAGACTTGCGCAAAAGATCGACGGGCTTCTCGCAGGCTTGCCGGACTATTCGGACGAGCGCGACGAACTCTCTGTCGCACTCTATGGCGACGTCCAGGTTTTCAGCATCGATGGCGACGGCCGCATCGTTCTTCCTGAAGGCCTTCGCACGCACGCCGGTCTCGATGCCGCAGTCACGTTTGTCGGCCTTGGCGATAAGTTTCAAATGTGGGAACCGGCGCGTTTCGAACAGCGCCGCCGGGACGCCCGCAACAAAGTTCAGATCACACGAAAACTTTTCGGCGCGGGGAAGCCGCCCGTTATCGTTGGAGACAGCGATGGCGGTAGCGGCGACGGGGGAGCACGGGAATGAAGCGGGCTGGCGTGCCGGGGGGCGCTCCGCGCAGAACTAACGATCTGCGCACCCGCCACATTCCCGTGCTGCTCTCGGAAGTCGTCGAGAACCTCGCACCGCATGAAAACAATCTGATCATCGACGGTACGTTCGGCGCGGGTGGTTATACACGCGCTATTCTTGACGCGGCGAACTGCCGTGTTTTGGCATTTGACCGCGATATTACGGCGGTCCGTGCCGCTGCAGACATCTGCGCTGAATACCCAAATCGCTTGTGCGTGATAAACCAGCCGTTCAGCCGGATGGAAGAATTCGCGCGTCTTGAAGAAACGCCAGACGGGTCGCCGCGTATCGAAGGTCCTTTTGTTGACGGAGTCGTTCTCGATATCGGCGTTTCGTCCATGCAGATTGATCAAGCCGAACGTGGTTTTTCGTTCCAATCCGACGGCCCGCTCGACATGCGCATGTCCGCCGCCATTGACCCGCTGACGGGTGACGGCGCAGAGACCGGAGAAAGCGCAGCTGACTTCATCAACCGAGCCGATGAAGACGCCATCGCCAATGTCATTTACACTTACGGCGAAGAGCGCAAGTCCCGCGCGATAGCCCGCGCAATTGTCAAGGCTCGCACCGACTTGCCCTTCACGCGAACGCTAGAATTGGCTGATCTGGTGCTCCGCGTTTTTCACGGCCGCAAGGAAGCTGGCCGCCATCCGGCAACGCGGACGTTTCAAGCGTTGCGCATCTACATCAATGACGAGCTGGGCGAACTCGCCAAGGCCTTGTCAGACGCGGAACGAATTCTAAAGCCCGGTGGGCGCCTCGTCGTCGTGACGTTCCACAGTCTCGAAGACCGCATCGTCAAAAGATTTTTTGCAGCCCGGTCAGGTAAAGAATCGCTCGGCTCCCGCCACCTGCCGGTGCAATCAGTAAAAAGCAACCTGCCAAGTTTCCGAATTGTTAACTCGCGCCCGTTAACACCTTCTAAAGGTGAATTAGACGTCAACCCTCGTGCGCGGTCAGCGCGTTTGCGGTGGGCGATCCGGACGGACGCTGCGCCCTGGCCCCTAGATCTGGACGAACTCGCTGTTCCGCTTCCTGAACTCTAGCCAACAACGGTTAAAAGGAGTGAACCCGATGCGCCTCCTGAACATTGCAGCCCTCTGCTTCGCTATCGCCAGCGCATTCCTGCTCTATAGTCTCGACAATGAAACCCGCCACCTGGAAGCACACGTGCTGTCCCAAGAGCGCGCCGCCGAAAAGGCAAAAAGTGACATTGCCGTTTTGAAAGCTGAGCGCAGTCATTTGGCGCGGCCCGAGCGCATAGACCCGCTGGCGCGTCAGCTCGGCATGATCCCGCCGCGCCCCGATCAGCTTGTAACGCCGGGCGTTGCCTCGGCTTTGCCGGATAAAGCCCACCCTGATATGCGCCGCTTGGCGGAAGGCGAATAGCAATGGGTTCCGGGATGTCCGCACGGCGCTCGCATCTTCCGGAGAACCGGACCAAGCCGAAGCGGCAGCGCGCACCCATCGTCAACGCGACATTGATCGGCGGCACCGTTTTCGCGTTCGCATGTGTTGGGATGCAAGTGCTCAGCCTTGGGCTGACGAGCCGTCCGCATATGTCGATGGCTGTTTCGGAACCGATCGCGACCAGTTACAGCCGTCCCGATATCATTGACCGCAACGGCCGCTTACTTGCGACCGACGTTGAAGCGCCCTCTCTTTTCGCTGATCCAGCCATTGTCATCGACCGCGACGAGGTGGTCGAGAAACTTGTGACCGTCCTGCCGCAGCTGGATCAAGCCGAGCTCCGGGCATCATTGTCCGACAAAGCCCGCCGCTTCGTGTGGATACGCCGCGGATTGTCACCGAAAGTGGCGCAACGCATTCATGATCTCGGACTGCCGGGCTTATCGTTCCGCAAAGAGCTGCGCCGCGCCTATCCGGCAGGTGAATTGGCCGGTCACGTCATCGGGTCCGTCAACGCCGACAACAAAGGCACGGCCGGCATAGAGAAATACATTGATGAGGCCGCCGGTGTCGATGCGGTAAACTCAGCGACGCTATCGACACGCGCCCCTGTGCGGCTGTCGCTTGATGTCGGCGTACAGCACGCGCTTGAAGACGAACTCGATACGGCGGTCCGCCGGTATCATACGGAAGGCGCTGCGGGTCTGATACTCGACATCAAGACCGGTGAGATCATCGCCAGCGCATCTCTGCCGCGCATCGATCCTGGCCGGCCGTCAATTAACATTGATGCCGCACATACCGATAAAATTACCGGCGGGACCTATGAACTCGGTTCCGTATTCAAGACCATGACCATTGCAATGGCGCTGGATGAGGGTCTGGCAACGCCGGCTACCATTCTGGACGTGCGCGAACCGTTGCAGGCCGGCAGTCACACAATAACCGACATGCACAGCGCCGGCCGGCCGTTGTCGGTATCGGAAATCTTTACCCACTCCTCGAATGTCGGTGCCGGCATGCTGGCTTTGCAAATCGGTCCCGACCGCATGCGGGCATTTTTGCAAAAGTTTGGCCTGCTGGATCCGATGAAAACGGAAGCGGGTGCCGTCACCCCGCCGCAGCTGCCGAAGCGCTGGGAGCGGAGTGAGCTGATCACGGTATCCTATGGCCACGGCATCGCCGTTGCGCCACTTCAGTTCGCAACTGCCGCAGCCGCAATTCTCAATGGCGGCGTCAGGGTCACGCCGACCTTGCTCAAATATCAGTCCGGGACCAATGCCAGGGCGGCGCGCTTGGTGACACGGGAAACGTCGGCTGCAATGACCAGCATGTTCCGCTTGAACGTCATGGACCCAGACGGCACCGGCAAGCGTGCCGATGTTGCGGGCTATCGCGTTGGCGGCAAAACCGGTACGGCAGAACGGGCCGACGGTGGGCACTACGACGAAAAAGCCGTGTTGTCGTCGTTCCTCGGTGCCTTCCCCATGGAGGATCCGCAGTATCTGACCTTTGTGCTGCTCTTTGAGCCGAAGGGCAACGCGGAGACCAACGGCCAGCGCACGGCTTCGACCAACGCAGCCCCCGTTACCGCCCGATTGATTGGGCGTATTGCCAGCCAGCTCGGTGTTACGCCGATGAGTATGGCTGCCGCCCAATAAAGTTGTCTGTTTGACGCTTTCACGAACGCGACTTATGAAGCGTCGCAGGTGGCTGGCACAACGAACCAAAGCCGCCGTCTAAGCAGTGCTTCTTTCTTGCCCTGACGCGAGGGACCATGCGGCTCAGCGACGTCCTTCCTTCCGAAATCCCCATCCCGACCGGCGCGGACGCCATAAGCGTGAGCGGCATTACGGCCGCAAGTGCCGCTGTTACGCCCGGTATGATATTTGCGGGCCTGCCCGGAACCAAGGTCGATGGCGCAAGCTATATCTCTGATGCGGTCGCACGCGGTGCGCGCGTCGTCATTGCCGGCCGTGGAAAAGCCGGTGCAGTGCCAGCCGGCGTAACGCTGATTGAAGTTGACAATCCGCGCCGTGCGCTGGCTTTGATCGCAGCGAAACTGGCGGGAGCTCAACCGGCGTGTGCAGTTGCCGTGACGGGCACCAGCGGCAAGACGTCGGTTGCTGATTTCACGCGCCAGATTTTCACGCATCTCGGACGGCAAGCCGCATCGGTTGGCACGATCGGCGTCGTCAAGCCTTCGGGCGCTGTCTATGGATCCTTGACGACACCTGATCCGGTGACGTTGCACGCGACGCTCGCGTCTCTCGCCGCCGAAGGCGTGACGCACTTGGCGTTCGAAGCTTCATCGCATGGCCTTGATCAGTATCGCTTAGATGGCGTGAAGCTTACGGCTGGTGCTTTCACCAATCTCGGCCGCGATCACATGGACTATCATCCAACCGTCGATTCCTATTTCGCCGCCAAGATGCGGTTGTTCCGGAAAATTCTGAAGCCCGGGCAGACCGCCGTGATCAACGCCGATAGCGCTCATGCGAGTGATGTGATCGCCGTGGCGCGAACGCGTGATTTGAATGTGATGACGGTTGGCACCAAGGGGCAGACGCTACGCTTGATCTCGCTTGCCAATGACGGCTTCGCTCAGCGCTTGAAGATTGAAGCCGGTGGCCGGACGTTTGAAGTTTTGCTGCCGCTTGTTGGCGCCTACCAAGTTGAAAATGCGCTTGTTGCGGCTGGGCTCGCAATAGCAACGGGTGAAGACGCCGCCGCTGTACTTGCCGCGTTGCCAGGCTTGAAAGGCGTTCCGGGGCGCCTCGAAATCATTGGCGAACATAAGGGCGGATTGGCCATCGTCGACTACGCCCACAAGCCGGAAGCCTTGTCAGCGGCGCTGGCGGCGTGCCGTCCGTTTGTGTCAGGGAAGCTCATCTGTGTCTTTGGTTGCGGTGGTGATCGCGACAAAGGCAAGCGGCCGATTATGGGCGAGATTGCTGTCAAAGCTGCCGATGTTGTGATCGTGACGGATGACAATCCGAGAAGTGAAATCCCGTCGGTTATCCGTAAGGAAATTCTCGACGCGGCTCCTGGTGCCCGCGAAATTGGCGATCGCGCGCAAGCTATTGCGGCAGCTGTTGCGATGATGGGCAAGGGCGACGTCGCGTTGATTGCCGGTAAGGGACATGAAACCGGCCAGATCATTGGCGATCGCGTTCTGCCGTTTTCGGACCACGAGGAATTGCGCCGCGCCATGAAGCAGGTTTCCTAACATGGCAGATGCGCTTTGGACGTGGGATGAGCTGTTGAAGGCGGTGCCCTTTGCCGTGGCTGACGGCAAACCGGATTGCGCAATCACCGGATTTTCAATCGATACGCGAACGCTGGAGCCGGGCAATGTTTTCGTCGCGCTCAAAGATCAGCGCGATGGCCATGATTTTGTGACGACAGCTTTCAAGGTGGGTGCAGCGGCAGCAATCGTCGGCGACCATTATGAACGCAAGCCGGGCGACGGAGCGATGTTGCGCGCGGCTGATCCGCTAAAGGTATTGGAGGAGATAAGCCGCGCTGCGCGTGCCAGATTGACTCCGCAGGCCCGCGTCATCGCGGTAACCGGCAGTGCAGGCAAAACCGGCACCAAGGAAATGCTGCGTGCTTGCTTGAGTGCGGTTGCGCCGGGCAAAGTTCACGCTTCGGAAAAATCTTACAACAACCACTGGGGCGTGCCGCTGACGTTGGCGCGGATGCCGGCCGACACGCAATTTGCTGTTTTCGAAATCGGCATGAACCACGCCGGCGAAATCAGACCGCTAACCCAAATGGTCCGCCCGCACGCTGCCATAGTCATAACAGTGGAGGCCGTGCATCTCGAACACTTCAGCTCCGTCGAAGCCATCGCTGATGCCAAAGCTGAGATATTCGAAGGTCTTGCCAGCGGAGGGGCGGCGCTCATCAAACGCGATAGCCCACATTTCGACAGGTTACGGGTAAAGGCACAGGCGCAAAGCGCTCAGATCGTCAGCTTTGGACTTGAACGAGGTGCCGACGTCCACGCCGAGAAAATCACACTCGGCGAAGACGGCAGCGACATCACTGCGCGCATCGGTGATCGGCGGGTAAACTACAAAATCGCCATTCCCGGCCGCCACATCGCCGAAAATTCACTCGCCGTCGTCGCGGCCCTCGACGCCGTGGGTGCGCCGCTGGAACAGGCCCTGGCCGCGCTTGCCAAACTGCCGCCGCCACCCGGCCGTGGCGCCCGCACAACTCTTGCGGTCCCAGGCGGCGAGGTTCTGCTGATCGACGAGAGTTACAATGCCAACCCCGCCTCGATGCAGGCCGCACTGGCAACGCTGGGAAATGTTTCCCGCACCAAATATCCGCGCCGGGTCGCCGTGTTGGGGGATATGCTGGAACTGGGCCGCGACGCGCCGTTCCTCCACAGGTCGCTGTTCGAGGCTGTGGATGGCGCGGGCATCGATAAATTGTTTGCTTGTGGCCCGCACATGAAAGGTCTGTATGATACGCTGCCGGCGGCTATGCAAGGTGGCTATGAACCAGCGGCCGGAGCGCTCGCGCCACTGGTCTTACAGTCGCTTCAGGCCGGTGATGCCGTCATCGTCAAAGCTTCGAACGGAACGCGCCTTGGTCCCCTTGTGGACGCCATAAAGGCGCGGTTTGATAAGGGCATGCCTTCACGTTAGCGTCGTCAGGTTTTGGGGACACGGCCAGCACATGCTCTATCAGCTTGTCAATTTCAGCGACCAGATCAGCGCCCTCAACGTCTTCAGATACATCACGTTCCGCACCGGCGGCGCTATTTTTACAGCACTGTTGTTCGTGATGATGTTCGGTCCGGCGATTATCGATCAGCTGCGTGTGAAGCAGGGCAAGGGCCAGCCGATCCGCGAAGACGGCCCGCAAACGCACTTGTTGAAGCGCGGCACGCCGACGATGGGCGGATTGATGATTCTGGCCGGCGTGCTGGTTGCAACGCTGCTTTGGGGGCAACTTTCCAACGGTTATGTCTGGGTGGTGATGGGCGTGACTTTGGCTTACGGCATGATCGGGTTTTGGGACGATTTTACGAAGGTGAGCAAGCGATCGACAGACGGGTCGTCCGGTCGTGTCCGGATGGCGCTTGAAGTGCTTGTGGCGGCGGTCGCCGGATATACGATTATGAAGCTCGGCCCGGCCGATCTCAACACCAAGCTGACGTTCCCTTTCTTCAAAGACCTCGTGGTTGAACTCGGCCCGCTGTTTATTCTGATGGCTGTATTCGTCATTGTGGGCGCCGGTAACGCCGTGAACTTTACCGACGGCTTAGACGGCCTGGCCATCGTGCCCGTCATGATTGCGGCAGGAACATTTGGCGTGATCGCGTACCTCAGCGGTAACGCTAAATTTGCTGCCTATCTGCAAATCCATCACGTGCCGGGAACGGGTGAGCTTGCTGTCATATGCGGGGCATTGATCGGGGCAGGCTTAGGCTTTCTTTGGTTCAACGCCCCGCCGGCCATGATCTTTATGGGCGACACCGGATCGCTGGCGCTTGGCGGCGCGCTGGGTGCCATTGCTGTCGCCATCAAGCACGAATTCGTGCTGGCCATTGTCGGCGGTCTTTTCGTGTTGGAGACGATGTCTGTGATTATCCAGGTGCTGTCCTTTAAATGGACGGGGAAGCGTGTCTTCCGGATGGCACCGCTGCACCACCACTATGAGCAGAAGGGGTGGAAGGAATCGACCATCGTCATACGCTTCTGGATCATTTCGGTGATTTTGGCCCTGGTCGGGCTGGCGACGCTGAAGTTGCGGTAACGCCTCAAGCCAAACGCGCGCTTCTGCGTTAGATTTCCGGCCATGATTCGCGCCTCAACATTCAAAGGCAAGACGGTTGCAGTGTTCGGGCTTGGCGGCTCTGGCACGGTTGCGGTGCATGCGCTGCTAGCCGGCGGGGCGACGGTCGCTGCCTGGGACGATAGCGAGGCTGGCCGGGCGGCTGCTGCGAAGGCGGGCGTGCCGCTGGTTGATTTGGCAAAAGCCGACTGGTCGCAATTTTCAACCCTTGTGCTGGCCCCCGGCGTGCCGTTGACGCACCCCCAACCGCATTGGGTCGTGCTGAAAGCGCGCAATGCCCGCGTCGAGATCATCGGCGACGTCGAAATTTTCGCGCGCGAGCGGGCCGCGCATTGTCCGGATGCGCCGTTCATCGCCATCACCGGCACCAACGGCAAATCGACGACAACGGCGCTGATTGCACACATCTTGCGAACCAGCGGCCGCGACGTGCAGATGGGCGGCAACATCGGCACGGCGATCTTGTCGCTAGAGCCACCGGCTCTGAGCCGCTTCCACGTCATTGAGATGAGCTCGTTCCAGATTGATCTGACGCCGACCCTCAATCCGACTGTTGGCGTGCTCTTAAATATCACGCCCGACCACCTCGACCGGCACGGGACCATTCAGCACTATGCGGCAGTGAAAGAACGCTTGGTGTCCGGGGCGGCAATAGCCTCGATCGGCGTCGACGATGAGTATTGCATAGGCGTCTTGAAGCGCCGCCTCGAGCACGGGCCGGCCGTCGCCTTCAGTGCCAAGCATTCGCTGGCACCCGGATACAGCGTGTTGGACGGCGAGATCATTTGTTCCAATCGCGAAGGTCTTGCGACCAAACTCGGCAGTCTTCGCGGAATTCCGACATTGCGCGGCGCGCACAACGCGCAGAATGCTCTTGCCGCTGTCTCCGCCGTGCGCGAGGGGTTGACGGCACTCGGAATGCCATCGGATCTGGATTGGCAAGGTGCGTTGGAGACTTTCGGCGGCCTTGCGCACCGCATGGAAGAAATAGGCCATTTTGGCAAAGTGCTGTTTATCAACGACAGCAAAGCTACCAATGCGGACAGCACTGAAAAAGCACTTCTGTCGTTTCCAAGCGACGTTTTTTGGATCCTCGGTGGTAAGCCGAAAGACGGCGGCATTGAATCTCTGCGGCCGTACTTCGAAGGTATTGTTCGAGCTTATTTGATAGGCGAAGCTTCGGCAGAATTTTCGAACACGCTGGATGGCGACGTGGCGATCATACCGTGCGGGACGCTCGATGTGGCCGTCGCCCGTGCCGCCGCAGACGCGGCCGCATATGCGCGGGGTGAAGCGATGTTGTTATATAATGTGCAAGGGACAATGGGCGTGGGCACACGTGTGCCAGGGAACTGCCCACACCCGTCGGCATCAAAGACCGCAAATCCCGTCGTCCTGCTCTCGCCCGCCTGCGCCAGCTACGACCAATACAAAAACTTCGAAATCCGCGGCGAGGCGTTCCGCACTCTCGTGGCTGCCTTGCCGGGCTTTGAACCGAGGGTGCGCTCATGAGCTTCAGCCGCGCCGATAAGAGCCGCTTCGCCGAATGGTCGTACACAATCGACAGACCATTGATGATGGCAATTTTCAGTCTCGTGGTCTTAGGCGTTGTGCTCTCGTTTGCGGCGTCGCCTGCCGTCGCGATCAAGAAGGGCTTCGATACGTACTACTTCGTTGACCGTCATATTGTGTTTGCTGGCCTCGCAACTATGGTGATGCTGGTGATGTCGTTCCTGTCACCCTCGGGCGTTCGCCGGGTAGCGCTTGCCGTTCTGGCGTTGGCGCTTTGTGGCATGACTGTAGTCTTGGCGTCAGGGACTGAGATGAATGGCGCGCAGCGCTGGCTGTCAATGGGCGGCTACTCACTGCAACCGTCCGAATTTGCCAAGCCAGCCTTTATCGTCATCATGGCCTGGCTTTTCGCCGAGGCCGCCGGCCGCCGCGACGTGCCGGCCGCACCAATGGCCATTGCCCTTTGGGCTATGTTTGCAGCCTTGCTGATTTCTCAGCCTGACGTTGGTCAAACCGTGCTCATCAGCACCACCGCCGGTATCCTCTACCTTCTCGCCGGATTGCCGCTCATCGGCGCGATCACTCTCGTCGCCATTGGCGGCGCTGGTCTGTGGCTGGCTTACGAAAACTTCGGACATGTCCACGCCCGCCTCGACCGGTTTTTCAGCCCGCTGCCGTTTGAGAATTTTCAAGTTGACCGGGCGATGCAGTCGTTTTCGGAGGGCGGGCTGTTCGGACGCGGACCCGGCGAAGGCACAATCAAAACGGTGCTGCCAGATGCGCACACGGATTTCATTTTTGCCGTCGTCGCCGAGGAGTATGGCGTGCTGGCCTGCCTCGCGCTTTTGAGCCTCTTTGCTTTTATTGTGATTAAATCATTGGTTCGCGCCGCAGACGAGCCAAACGCCGCTGACAGATTGGCTATCCAAGGTTTAGCGATCGTCTTCGGGCTGCAAGCGCTGATCAATATGGGGGTCAACATCGGCATGCTGCCGCCAAAAGGTATGACGCTGCCGTTTATCTCGGCTGGCGGGTCGTCAATGATCGCACTTGCGATAACTGCTGGCATGCTGCTGGCTCTAACGCGCAATCGTGCCGACCCCCACCGCCTCAAAAAGCCGCGATTGGTTCCGACGCTCGATAGTATCGACTATACGGGTGCCAGAACGGTTGGCAGAGAAACTCAGGCGCGGCAAAGATGAAGCAACCGATTTCAGTGATGCTGGCTGCTGGCGGAACCGGCGGCCATCTTTTTCCGGCGTTTGCGCTGGCTGAAGAACTGCAACGCCGCGGCATAGCGGTTGATCTCATCACGGATATGCGCGGCGATCGATATGGGTCAGGGTTTCCCGCCCGCGACGTTTACAAAGTACCGGCTGCAACACTTGCAGGGCGGTCACCCGTCGACGCTGCAAAAACGGCGCTGGCATTGGCGAGCGGTACGAAAGCCGCGCACAAAATTCTGGGAGCCGTGCGTCCGGCCGTGGTTGTCGGCTTTGGCGGCTATCCGACGTTTCCGCCTTTGATTGCTGCCCGCATGCGAGGGATCCCGTCGGTACTGCATGAACAGAACGCCGTGCTGGGTCGTGCCAATCGCATGCTGGCCAAGCGTGTAACCGGCATCGCGACATCGTTCGAGCGCACAAAGTATCTGGACGGCGATGCTGTTGCTAAGGCGCGGTTTACGGGCAACCCTGTGCGCCAATCGGTGATCGCGGCGGCGGCACAATCCTATTTCGCACCGAACGAGGACGGCGAGGTTCGCCTGCTCGTATTCGGCGGCAGCCAAGGTGCGCGCTATTTTTCTGAAACGGTGCCGCCCGCACTGGCAGAATTGTCCGGCGCAACCAAACACCGCTTGCGTGTGACGCAGCAAGCGCGAGAAGAGGATTTGGCGCACGTCAGGTCGGCGTACGCAGAATCTGGAATTGCAGCCGACGTCGAAGCTTTTTTTAAAGACCTTCCAGACCGGATGGCGAAGGCTCATTTTGTTATTGGCCGGGCGGGGGCTTCGACGGTTGCGGAATTAACCGTCATCGGACGGCCTTCGATCCTGGTGCCTTTGCCGCACGCTTTGGACAACGACCAGCTCAACAATGCACAGCGCCTTGCAGAATCGGGCGGCGGCTGGTGTATCGAGCAGAAGTCGTTATCGCCGCAGCGATTGGCTGAGGAAATTCTTCAATTGGTCCGGTCGCCGCAAGCCCTTGCAGCCGCGGCTGAGGCGGCTAAAAGGGCGGGGCGGCCGGATGCGGTGGTTCGTCTTGCGGACTTCGCACTTGAGTTGGCGGCAGGCCGTCAGCGCCCGGCCGCGTGACGTCAAGGCAGTCAAGCTCGATCTCACGAGGACCTGAACTCCATGCAAATGCCGGCCAACATTGGTCCGTTCCACATCATCGGCATCGGCGGCATCGGCATGAGCGCGATTGCCGAAATTCTGGTCGCCAAGGGCTACACGGTTCAAGGCTCTGATCAAAAGGAAAGCGCCAACGTCACGCGCTTGCGCTCAAAGGGCATCCGCGTTTTCGTCGGCCATGACGCTGTGAACTTAATTGGTGCGCGCTACGTCGTCATTTCGACGGCGGTGAAGACGAGCAACCCAGAACTCGCGGCAGCGCGTGCCAAGGGCCTGACTATCATCCGCCGCGCCGAGATACTGGCCGAACTGATGCGGCTCTATTCGACGGTTTCCGTCACCGGCACGCACGGCAAGACGACGACGACGTCGCTGCTGTCGCATATTTTTGCTGAAGCAGGTCAGGAACCAACCGTCATCACCGGCGGCATCATCAATGCTTGGGGATCGAACGCGCGGCTCGGTCAAGGCAAGTGGATGATTGTCGAGGCGGATGAAAGTGACGGCACATTTACGCGGCTGCCGACGGAAATTGGTATCGTGACCAACATCGACCCGGAGCATCTTGACTATTTCGGCTCGGTTGAGGTCATGCACCGCGAGTACGAAGCGTTCCTAAAAAATATCCCGTTTTTCGGATTGGTAATTGCGTGCGTCGATCATCCGGTGGTGCGGTCAATGATCGAACGTCTCAATTTGCGCGCTGATGGCCGCCGGTTGCTGACGTACGGTGTCAGTAAAGACGCCGACTTGATCCTTGAGAACGTCCGCATAGACGGCAACGTAACCTACTTCGACGCGGTGCTTGCGCCAATTGTCAAGGGCGGTGCGCGGCGTCTGGAGAATTGGTCTGTGCCAATCCCTGGAACGCACAACGCGCTGAACGCATTGGCAGCGATCGCGGTCGCGACCGAAGCCGGAATTGAAGATGCCAAAATTCACGCGGCGATGGCGGGCTTCTCCGGCGTCAAGCGGCGTTTTCAATTGACGGGCGAGTGGAATGGCGTCGCGATCTACGATGATTACGGCCACCACCCGGCAGAAATCTCTGCGGTTCTCTCCGCTGCCCGCGCCGGTTCGAAGGGGCGGGTGATCGCCGTCGTCGAGCCGCATCGCTATACGCGTGTCCGCGATCTGTTCGACGACTTTTCGGCCTGCTTCGCCGACGCCAATCATGTCATCGTCGCGCCGCTTTATACGGCGGGCGAGAGCCCTATTGCCGGTATAGACCATCATGCACTTGCAAAGGGTATCCGCTCTACGGGGCATGCGTCGGTGGAATCGATAGCGGCTCCAGCAGATCTTGTGGCCGCGATCAAGCGCGCCGCGCGTCCGGGCGATAGCGTTGTCTGCCTCGGAGCCGGGGCCTCGACGGAATGGGCGCACGCACTGCCGGAA
>JAYUCQ010000131.1:0-34820 GCA_043740265.1 Hyphomicrobium sp. | reverse complement strand
TCAGGCGGTAGGCGATTTTTGCCGTCGTCGTCGTCTTGCCAGAACCCTGCAGGCCGACCATTAAAATACCGACGGGCGGGGTTGCGTGCAGATCGATCGGCTGGGCGTTGGAGCCAAGCATCGCGACCAGCTCGTCATTGACGATCTTCACGACCATCTGGCCTGGCGTGACTGAGCGCAGCACTTCGGCGCCGATGGCCTTGGCTTTGACCTTGTCGGTGAAATCGCGGACGACATCGAGTGCCACGTCGGCTTCAAGTAGCGCACGGCGGACTTCGCGCATCGCCTCAACGACATCGCTCTCCGTGAGCGCACCGCGCCGCGTGAGTTTATCGAGTACGCCCGAGAGGCGTTCTTGCAGCGATTGAAACATTTACCGTCCGAACAAAACAAAATTGCACCCGAGAGCGCCACGCGCCTTCGGATGTTGACCCCCTTGCCTCCCGGTCACCCTTGTAGAGGTTTCCATGTGCAGAGCGGCGGCTCTGGGTCTCAGGGCCGTTTGGATGGCTTGGATATGAGGGAAGGGGCTTCCAAAGTCAAGTTTGGCTAGACTTCGCAGCCCCGGCCTCGGCTTTAAGCATTTTCGCCCACGCCCGCGCCAACTGAAATACGCGGCGTTCGTAGGCGCGTTCTTCCAGCGTGAGGACGATGCAACCGTAGCAGTAGCAGGGCCGCACCCGGGCAAAAGCCACGCGAAAGAGATAAGAATTTGGACGTTGCCTTAGGCGCTGCTGGCGGATCGTTTGTTGAGGCATGCGCGCATATCCCTCACTCTGCCGGCGTAAGGCGCAGCAGCTTCCCCTCCGGGCCGTCGGTCAGGACATAGACCGCGCCTTTCATATCAACGCGCACGTCGCGAATGCGTTCTCGCACATCAGTGAGAAGATGCTCGACGGCCACCACGGCGCCGTCCTTCATGACGAGGCGCTCCAGGGTGCCACCAGCCAAACCGCCAGCCAGGATATTGCTCTTCCAGCCCTTGAACAGGTCGCCTGAATAAAATGCCAAGCCCGACGTCCCGATGGAGGGGTTCCAATAATAGACCGGCTGTTCCATGCCCTCTTTTGTCGTGCCTTCGCCGATCTTGGAGCCGTCGTAGTCCGTGCCCCATGTGATGACCGGCCAGCCGTAGTTTTTGCCGCGCTCCGGATGATTGAGTTCGTCGCCGCCCTTGGCTGCATGTTCCGTTGTCCAAAGCTGACCGGTCGCGGGATCGAGCGCGGCACCTTGCAGGTTGCGATGGCCGTAGCTCCAGATTTCAGGTCGCTTGCCATCTTGGCCCACGAAGGGGTTGTCTTTTGGGATCGATCCATCGGGCATAATGCGGATGACTTTGCCGAGATCCGTCGTCAAATCCTGGGCGCTGATTTTTTCCGTGTAGCGTTCTCCCGTCGTTATGAAAAGTGCGCCCGTCCTATCGAATACCAGCCGCGATCCGAAATGGGCGCTGCTGGCAATGGCTGGCAGCTGGCGGAAGATGACTTTGACGTCGTCAAGGTGGCCGCTGCTGCCCTCAAGAACCAGGCGGGCGCGGGCGACGCTGGTGCCGTTGGAGAAGAAGCCGCGCGGTTGAGCGAACGAAAAGAATATCACGCCGGATTTTTCGAAATCGGACGCGAGAAGAATATCGAGAAGTCCGCCTTGTCCCGAGTTCATGACAGATGGGACGCCCGCCACGGCTGACGATTTCGTGCCATCCCCGGAGACGATGCGTATCCGGCCCGGGCGCTCAGTCACAAGAAAGCGGCCATCTGGCAGAAATTGCATGCCCCAGGGATGATCGAGCCCTGTCGCTATTTCATCGACCTTAAGCGCTGTCGCGGGCGCCACTGGCGCGTTGGTCTGCTCAGCCCCGGCCGCGGCTGTAAACGCCAGAGTGAACAAGAAGACCGCGGCGCGTAAATGGTGCAGCAACATCAAATCCTCTCGATAACCCCGAAACCCGACAGATCGCAGCATGAGACCAGGGCGCGGCGAATTGTGTTTTCGGGCCTTATCGCCATATAAGGGCGCATGACAGGCACTGCCACCATACCCTTTACGAAAATGAACGGTCTCGGCAACGAAATCGTCGTCGTCGATCTGCGCGCCAGTTCGAAGATGTTCACGGCTGCCGAAGTCGTGGCCATTGCCTCCGACCGGTCCTCACGCTTCGATCAGCTGATGGCGTTACACGCGCCAAAGACCAAGGGCACCGAGTCTTACGTCCGCATTTACAATGCCGATGGGTCGGAAGCCGGCGCTTGCGGCAATGGCATGCGCTGCGTCGGCTGGCTGCTGGCACAGTCGCTGGGCCGGAATGCCTTCAAGGTCGAAACGCAAGCTGGTGTTCTCGACACACTCGTGCGCGATCAAAACTCGATAACGATTGATATGGGTGAGCCGAAGTTTAATTGGCAGGATATCCCAACGGCGGAAGAATTTCGCGACACGCGCGGCATCGAACTTCAAATTGGCCCCATCGACAATCCGACGCTGCATTCGCCGTCCGTCGTCAACGTCGGCAATCCGCACGCGATCTTCTGGGTCGATGACGTCGGCGTTTATGATCTTGGCCGCCTGGGGCCGATGCTTGAAAACCACCCGATTTTTCCAGATCGGGCCAACATCTCTTTGGCGCATGTGACGTCGAAGGAGACTTTAACGTTGCGCACCTGGGAGCGCGGCGCGGGATTAACTAAGGCCTGCGGCTCGGCTGCGTGTGCCGCTGCGGTCTGCGCGGCGCGTAAGAAGCTTACGGGCCGAACGGTCACTGTCACGCTTCCGGGCGGGGACCTGGTGATCGAATGGACGGCCGCCAATCACATTTTAATGACGGGGCCTGTTCAATTTGAATACGAGGGCGCCGCTGACCTGAGCAAATTGGCGCGGGTGCCGGTTTAAGCCTGTGCCGCTTGAAAACACTGCCAATTGGCCGCCTAGCCGTTCATCGGATGTTGAGCTATCTCCGCCGCCTGCAACCGGGTCTATGCTGAGTTTCATGACCGAACCTACCGTTATCACGCTGGGCTGCCGACTTAACGCCTTTGAATCTGAGGTGATGCGCCGCCATGCCATAGACGCGGGCTTGGACGGCGCGGTCATCGTCAACACGTGCGCCGTGACAGGCGAAGCGGTGCGCAAGGCGACTCAGTCAATCCGCAAGCTGCGCCGTGAGAATCCAGCCGCGCACATCATCGTCACGGGATGTGCGGCACAAACGGAGCCGGAGCGTTTCGCCGCTATGCCCGAAGTCGATCATGTCATCGGCAATGACGGAAAAATGCAAGCCGGGACCTATCGCGGATTGGCGTTAGACGGCTCTGAGCGTGTTCAAGTCAACGACATCATGAGCGTGCGTGAAACGGCTCCGCACATGATTGACGGCTTGCAATCGAAAGCCCGCGCCTTTCTGCAAATCCAAAATGGCTGCGATCATCGCTGCACGTTTTGCATCATCCCATTCGGACGCGGCCCGTCGCGCTCAGTTCCGGCGGGCGAAGTTGTCGCCCAGATCCGCCGCGTCGTTGAAAACGGTGTGCCCGAGGTCGTGCTGACCGGGGTTGATATTACGTCTTACGGACCCGATTTGCCCGGCGACATGACACTCGGCAAACTTGTCCGGCAAATTTTGAAACACGTGCCGCAATTGCGCCGTCTCAGATTGTCGTCGATCGATCAGGTGGAAGCCGACGCTGATTTAATGATCGCGCTTGCCGACGAGCCGCGATTGATGCCGCACCTGCATCTTTCGATGCAATCTGGTGACGATATGATCCTCAAGCGCATGAAGCGGCGCCACCTTCGCGCCGATGCTATTCGCTTTTGCGAGGAAGCACGGCGGCTGCGACCGGATATCGTATTCGGTGCCGATCTGATCGCCGGCTTCCCGACGGAAACAGAGGCTATGTTTGAGCAGTCGGTTAGTTTGGCCGATGCATGCGGCCTGACGTATCTGCATGTCTTTCCATATTCTGCCCGCAAGGGCACGCCAGCCGCAAAGATGCCGCAAGTGCCGGGCGCGATTACAAAAGAACGTGCCGCAAAATTGCGCGAGAAGGGTTCAAAGCTTTTGTCATCATATCTTGAAAGTCAGACGGGCAAGCAGCTCGACGTGCTGATGGAAAATGGCGGCATTGGCCGCACGCCACATTTTGCCGAGGTTGTCATGCGTGGCGATGTCCCGCCTGCGGGAACGATTTTGCAAGTTCAAGCTTCCGCCTTCGACAACGGCAAGCTGATTGGCGGAGTAGCAGCGTGAGTGGCGAAGGCGACAACAAACGCAAGGGCATGTTCGGCCGCCTGTTTGGAAGCAAGGGCGACGCCGAGGCCGAGGTGCCCGTTGCGGAAACAGCTTCCCAACGCGACGCGGCAACACCAACGCCAGAACTTCCCGCGGCTAAATCAGAACCGGCACCACCGGCAGCTCCGCGCAACTGGCTGCAACGGCTGAGAGACGGTCTTGGAAAAACATCAGCGAAGCTCTCCGACGGCATCACAGGGCTATTCACCAAACGCAAGCTAGACGCGGCGACGCTGGAAGATCTCGAAGACTTGCTGATTCAGTCAGATATTGGCGTGCCGATGGCCGCCCGCATCACATCCGCGATTTCAAAGGGCCGCTTTGAAAAAGGCATTTCCGCTGACGACGTTCGCACAATTTTATCGGAAGAAGTTGAGAAGGTGCTGGCACCCGTTGCCAAGGCGCTTGTGGTCGATGCGTCACGGCGGCCGCACGTCATCATGATGGTCGGCGTTAACGGCACCGGCAAAACAACGACGATTGGAAAGTTGGCGGCGCGTTTCACGGGCGAAGGCAAAAAAGTCATGCTGGCAGCCGGCGATACCTTCCGCGCTGCCGCCATCGACCAGCTCAAAGTATGGGGCGAGCGCACGGGATGTCACGTCATCGCGCGGCCGGTCGGATCAGAATCCGCCAGCCTCGCGTTTGACGCTTTAAAAGAAGCACAGTCGTCCGGCGCCGATGTGCTGCTGCTCGATACCGCCGGGCGCTTGCAGAACAAGCAAGTGCTGATGGAGGAATTAGAAAAAGTCGTTAGGGTCTTGAAAAAGCTTGATCCCTCAGCGCCTCACGACGTCTTGCTTGTGCTTGATGCCACAACAGGGCAGAACGCGCTCAATCAAGTAGAGGTTTTTCGCGACCGGGCGGGCGTGACGGGGCTTGTGATGACAAAATTGGATGGTACGGCTCGCGGCGGCATTTTGGTTGCAATCGCCGAGAAATTCGCCATTCCGGTGCATGCCGTCGGCGTCGGCGAAAGCGTCGATGATCTGCAGGCCTTTGAAGCCGCTGATTTTGCTCGCGCCATAGCCAACAGTTAAAAATTTAAGACCTCTTAGACGACACGATACAGTTCAATATCTTTTGAGCAGGGAACGCGCTGGCGATGAATGAGAAAAGGCGTTTCTTCCCTTTCACCGCCGAGCAGACGGTCAATATCCTGAGCGAGTTTGGCCCGCTGATCGCAATGTTCGTGGTCAACGCAATCTACTCAGATACCGACCCGACGCTGCGGCACGGCACGATCGCGATCATATCGACGACGATCCTCGCCGTCATCGTCATGAAGCTGGTGTTGAAGCGGTTTCCGGTTTTTCCCTTGATCGCCTCCGGCGTTACAATCATTTTCGGATTTCTGGCACTCGCCACAGACAATCCGATGTGGGTGCAAATCAAGGTTACGATTTTCAACGCTTTGTTTGCCGCATTTCTGCTCTTTGGGCTGTGGACCAAGCGTAACTTTTTCAAATACGCTTTTGAGAAAACATTCCACTACACCGAGAAAGGCTGGAACCAGTTCACGCTGAGTTTCGCCGCTTTCTTCCTGTTGACGGCCGTTGCCAACGAATACGTAAGACAGACATTCCACGGCGCAGAAATTTATCACTTTTTTGGCCATCAGATGAGCGGCATAAACATCTGGGTGTTCTTTAAGATTGCGATCGTCTTGCCCATCAGCGGAATATACGCCTGGCTGATGACGCGCATTATGCACAAGTACCGGCTGCCGCCGCCCGCTGAGTGAGGACCGCTTTCGATGACGGAAAAAGATCAGGACGCCCCGGCTCCCGCTGAGATCGAGTTTGACCGCAAACAGCTCGTCAAGCTTTTGGTGGAATTCGGCCCTTTGATCGTGTTCTTTGTCACCAATTGGCAGGCCGGCAAGTACATAACGGAACCTAAGCAAGCCATTTTCTACGGCACGGGTGCCTTCATGGCCGCGACCCTTGTGGCGCTTGTCGCGTCCCGCGCCTTGCTCGGCCGAGTCCCGACGATGCCGCTCGTCTCCGGCTTTTTCGTACTCGTTTTTGGCGGCCTAACGTTGTGGTTGCAGAACGATCAGTTCATCAAACTGAAGCCCACAATCGTTAACGCTTTGTTTGCCGCAATACTGTTCGGCGGCTTGGCAAACGGGCAAATTCTGCTCAAAATCGTGTTCGGCGACGTATTTCACCTCACGAAAGCCGGTTGGCGCAAACTCACGATCCGCTGGGGATGCTTCTTTATCTTCCTGGCCCTGCTGAACGAAGTCGTCTGGCGCAGCTTCTCGACTGATTTCTGGGTTAGTTTCAAGGTCTTCGGCATTATGCCAATAACGATGGTGTTCGCAGTGGCTCAAATAGGCTTGTTAAAGCGCCATGAATTGCGCTAGCAGTATTCGGGAGTGCTGGAAAAGTTGAAGTACTGAATATATCTTAACAGATACTCAGACAACGCCAGATTTAAATATTGTTCCGCAAGGTTTCGTTAGCGGCATCATTCAATTTTGCTAGACGTTGACTACTGAATTGTGATTGAAGTTGCATACTGAAGGCTGTTCATTTGATTGCCGTTGGTACCCACAGCCTGAGCTGAGTGTACCTCATTTTGGGTAGGCCGTACAACTGAACCGCACCGATTTTTTGATTTCTTAGGATGCTTGAAATGGCCCGTGAAACAGCTGCCAATCGCTTGGAGCGCTCTCCCCTTCACCTTCTACATCGCGCCGGACAGTGTGCAGCTGAAGTGTTTCAAACCGAACTCGGTTCAGGCGACGTGACGCCGCGTCAGTTCGCGGTACTTGTGACCGTCTCTCAAAACGAGGGCCTGAGCCAAACGCACCTGGTCGAGCGCACCGGTATCGATCGCTCGACGCTGGCCGACATTGTCCGCCGCATGTTGAAGAAGGGCCTTTTGCAGCGCCGCAGAACGCGGGAAGACGCGCGCGCCTATGCCGTCAAGCTGACAGACGAAGGGTGGCGGGTTCTCAAGTCCGTCGATCCGCTCGCCCGCAAGGTCGATGAGCGTATTCTGGCGGGCCTGCCTGCAGCCCAGCGTGACCGGTTGCTGCAGGATTTGAACGCAATCGTTCAAGCCCTCACCCGCATGCAAATGAAAGACGCGCCAGGAAAGAAGTAAGCCGGTCAAGCGGCTTACTGCCCAGTGTCTCGACGCATATTTTGCCGGGTTTTTTTTAGGCGACTTTTTTAAACTGCTTCAATCGCACAAGCTCTTCGGCAATTTGCACTGCGTTGAGTGCCGCGCCCTTGAGAAGATTGTCGGAAACGATCCACATCGCCAGACCGTTCGGCACCGTGGAGTCCTCGCGGATCCGCGAGACATAGGTCGCGAACTCGCCGGCCGCTTCAACCGGCGTGATGTATCCACCCGGTTCGCGCTTATCGACAACGGCGATGCCCGGAGCGTTACGCAAAATTTCGCGCGCCTCATCGGCTGAAATCGGCTTGGCAAACTCGATATTGACCGACTCGCAATGGCTGACGAACACCGGCACCCGCACGCACGTGGCCGTGACTTTGATTTTGGGGTCCAAGATCTTCTTGGTTTCCACCAGCATCTTCCATTCTTCTTTGGTGTAGCCGTCTTCCATGAAGACATCGATGTGCGGAATGCAGTTGAACGCAATCTGCTTGGGAAACATCTTCGGCTCCATTTCCTGACCAGGCACGTACTTGCCCTTGGTCTGGGCCCAAAGCTCATCCATCGCGTCCTTGCCCGCACCCGATACCGATTGATAGGTCGAGACGACAACGCGCGTGATCGTTGCGGCATCATGCAAAGGCTTCAAGGCAACGACCATCTGCGCTGTCGAGCAGTTGGGGTTGGCGATGATGTTCTTCTTGGTGTAGCCGGCAATCGCGGCTGCGTTGACCTCAGGAACAATCAGGGGAACATCCTGGTCGTAGCGCCAGAACGATGAGTTATCGATGACGACACAGCCTGTCGCTCCGATCTTCAACGCATGCTCTTTCGCAACCGCTGATCCAGCCGACATCAAGCAAATATCGATGCCCTTGAAATCAAAGGTCTCGAGGACTTTGCATTTCAAAGTCTTTTCGCCGAACATGACTTCCCGGCCAGCCGAGCGGCGCGACGCCAAGGCGTGAAGCTCGTCGACGGGAAATTTGCGCTCAGCCAGAACGTTCAGCATTTCACGGCCGACGTTGCCGGTAACGCCAACGATTGCAACTTTGTAGCCCATAGTTTTTCGGTTTCCTTCAGGAGCAGCGCTGATTGCGGGCGCTGATGCCGAGCCGAGCGCGCCAAGTTTGGTGGGGTTGCGTGATTAGGCCGAGACTTACCGGGCTCGGCTCGCAGTTTCAAGGATTTTGACCAGACTGCGCCACTGAAGCCGGAAAGCAGCAAGTTTCGCCATTTTCAGCCGCTACTGAAGGACGTTGTTGGTCTGAATACTGGATAAAAATCGCATGCAACTGCTGGTAATTTGGATGGCGGTCTTGCTCTTCAACGGCCTCAGCGTCCGAGCTAACGACGCGCCGGAGATTTGGCTACAAGGCGCCGATATTTCAAGAGCGCTGACAGGTAAAACGCTGGAGGGCCGCTATGGCAACGGCCGGGCTTTTACCGAACGGTATCTCAGCGACGGTCGCATCGAATACTTTGAAAATGGAGCGCAAATCGGCGGCCATTGGTCGATCACGGCGGGAACGCTGTGCACCATTTACGATACCGATCCCACGGGAGGATGCTTCCGTGTCAGCCGGGCCGGGGCCAATTGCTTCGAGTTTTATTTCGCGGCGCGCAGTGAAGAGGCAGCTCCCGGTCCAGAAGATTCAAAGCCATCTTGGACAGCGCGAGGATCAGTCAGCGGTGAACCCAACGCCTGCCAGGATGGCGCCAACGTTTGAAACAACTAACCCGTCATCCCGTACGCGCGTGCAGCGCAGATACGGGATCTTGCTGAGCAGAAGGTCCCGGATCAGCGCCGCAACATTAAAGTATGCTGCGTCGCGTCCGGATGACGGGTGTTAATCCAGAAACCGGCCGAAAATCCATACGGCTGCTTCGATCGTGGCACCGTCGGCAATCTCACCCGTGATAACGGCCGGGTCGGCGAGGATGTCAAAGGTCGCCTCTAAGCTCTCGACCAGCAGCCAGACAAAATCCTTGCCCGTCGCTTCGTTTGTGTATGTTCGATGCTCTAAGATCTTGCCGGTCAGCAGCGCTGCCGAAGTTGGCGCTTGCGGCGGCGAATCGGCGTCGCCGTTCACGTCCTGCGCAACGGCGAAGAGGCCTACTGGAATAAATGCATGGGCTGACAGTTTTGGATGTTCGGCGTCAGGTGCGCCGCGCGCCGCGTAATAGGCAGCCTCGTCAGCAAAGACTTGCAACTCGCGCGCAAAACACGAGAGCCGGACATGCCGGATCACCGGCCACGCCGATATGCCCTGCGCAGCGTAATCGACCGCATCAAACACGACGGGATAGCTGCCTTCGCGGGGCTGATCTGGCCCCGATTCGAGCGGAATGACCCAACCGGTCATCGAGCCTTCGAACGGGTTATCTCCGCCGCGCACAACGGGCCCGGTGATGTTGAGTGCAACATCGCTTTGGCCCTCAAAGAATGGCGTCAGGCCAAAAATTTCAGTGCCGCCATCGTCAGCTTCGCCGAAGTGAAACCACACCTCAGCCCCGGTGCGGGAACGCCATATGCCGTAGTTGCCGCAAGAGCAGGCCAGCCGCGCGGTGGCTTCACCGGCGCACGTCACCATAGCTGACCGGAAACTATCCTCGTCAGCGAACACAAAGCCGATGGTCGAGAGATTGCTCGCCATAGGTGCCTCTAATCAAGAGGAACCGTGACGCCGGTTCCCGCGGTTAAGCGATCCGCGCGAGCTTCTGGTGCTGGGAAAGTCCGCCCAGCTCTCTCACGCGCGCCGCGAAGACTGTCTTCAATGCCGTGTCAATTTCAAGCACGTTGTTCGACACGATCTCACCGATGGGATCGGGGAAAATGTATTTATCGTAGCCGTCAGCGCCCTCGATATAGTCGAACAGCCGGCCTTTGCGCTCGCGGTCGTAGAACACGCATATGCGGCCAACATAATCAATGTAGCGGACGTTTTCGATGGCGTCGAACATAGACTCGTCCTCGGCCAAAAAGGCGAGGCGGCGGCGGACATAATTGAACATTTCCAGCTGATGTTCGGTCGTCGCGATGCGCTGGCCGATTTGATGCAGCGACATCGGATTGGCGCGGGCGTCGCCGGCCGATTGGGCTTTGAGGCGCTCGACAACAGGAACAATGAGGCTTTCTTCAAAGGCGTTCTTGACGAGGGGTGCATAATAGCGGGCAACCGCCTCTTTGCGCACCGAACCGAGGCCAATCCGCGTCAGGGCGAAACGGCAGAATTCTTCCGATGGCCCCTTGGCTTCATCGACGAACACGCTTCTCAGCCGCTTCTTGACGAGCTGCACGTGAGCGGCTTCAGCAATCGTTTCAGGATCGTAGTGATCTTTCGTCGCCGCGATCAGAGCTTCGAGAATTTCATCCGCCACGCCGGCGCGCGCAATCGTCTCTAGATCGATCGTCAGAAATGGCTCGCCGTCCATCGTGTTGGGCGAACTTGAATCGACAAAAAACTCAAACAGCGTGCCGTTGGTGAGGATCGCCAGTTTGACTTCTGCCATCGCATTGAAATAGCGGCCAAGTTTATTGCGTTCTTCAAAAAGATCGGCACCAGCTTTTCGGGCGTCGATGGCGATGACCGGCATGCCGTCGCGAAGAATGGCAAAGTCGGCTTTGCAATCCGGCGAGGCTGCGTGCTCGGGATAAACTTCATAAGGATTGGCATAGTCGTACCCTAGCAGCCCGAGAAAAGGCAGCACGAGATAAAGCTTCGTGCTCTCCTCGTTGCTGCAGGCGGTCATAATACTGACCGACCTTTTCGCGACCGCCAGAAGGCCGGCCCGCAGTTCGTTCGACGTCGTCATCGTAGTGCCGGCCCCCGCCCACTCGGCGCTGCTTGTAGAACCAAGCGGCGCACCAATCCCCGAATCACTTTGGACGAGTGTCTCACGATGAGGGCAATGCGCGAAGAGGCTGATTTGTCAACGGATTATTAATTGTTGTAGTGGTCATTGCTGTAAGGGTCCGGGCAGGTTCGACCGCTTACGCCGTCAGCGCCTTCAACTCGGATTCAATTGCCTGACCCATTTGCGTGGTGCCGACCTGGGTCATGCCCGGCTGCATGATGTCGCCGGTGCGCAGGCCCTTGTCGAGGACGCTTGAGATGGCCTTGTCAATGAGATCGGCCTCAGCACCCATGTCGCACGAATAGCGCAGCGCCATGCCAAACGAGGCAATCGTTGCGATCGGATTGGCCAGGCCCTTACCGGCGATATCAGGCGCTGAACCATGCACAGGCTCATACAACGCTTTGCGCTTGCCGGTCTTGGCATCCGGCGCACCCAAGGAGGCTGATGGCAGCATGCCGAGCGAACCCGTCATCATAGCCGCTTCATCCGACAAGACGTCACCAAACAGGTTGTCGGTGACGATGACGTCAAACTGCTTCGGGTTGCGGATCAACTGCATGGCGCAGTTATCAGCCAGGATGTGCTCAAGGATGACGTCGGGCGCGTAGGATTTGTGGACTTCGGTCACGACCTGGTTCCACAGCACGCCGGTTTTCATGACGTTGCGCTTTTCGGCCGAATGCACCTTGTTGCCGCGCTTGCGGGCGAGATCAAACGCCACTTTGGCGATGCGCTCGATTTCACGCGAGGTATAGATCTGCGTATCAACGGCCCGGCGTTCGCCATTTTCCAGCGTCACGATTTCTTTGGGCTCGCCGAAGTAGACGCCGCCCGTCAGCTCGCGCACGATCATGATGTCGAGACCTTCGACCAGCTCACGTTTGAGGCTGGACGCGTCCGCCAGCGCCGGATAGCAAATCGCCGGCCGCAGGTTGGCAAAGAGATCCAAATCCTTGCGCAAGCGCAACAGACCAGCTTCGGGGCGATGCTCATAGGGGACCTTGTCCCACTTCGGCCCGCCAACGGCACCAAACATGACGGCATCGGCCTTCTGGGCCTTGGCCATTGCGGCATCCGTGATCGAAACGCCGTGCGCGTCAAAAGCCGATCCGCCGACCAAATCCCGTTCGATCGCGAATTTGCCCTTGTTACTCCGCGCATTGAAGAAAGCGATCAAGCGCTCGACTTCGGCGATGGTTTCGACGCCGATGCCGTCGCCGGGGAGCAAAAGGAGCGCGTGGGTTGTCATGGGGGTCCTGCGGGCTATCTAGAATAGAGGAAATCGATTGCAGGGAGTGCTAGCGTCTCCGCCGCCGCCCGGCAAGCGACCCCTGGCGGCAATGGCACTTTGGCGCAGCAAAGGGTTCACACATGGGCTTGCGACGGCTGTCTGCTTTGCTGACGCTTGGTGTTGCGCTGGCTCTTCCAGCAATCGCGGAAGACCGGCCGCAACTGTCGCTGCCGCTCGCCTGCGAGCCGCACAAGACCTGCTTCATTCAGAATTATGTCGATGATGATCCAGGCCCAGGACTGCAAGATTTTTCCTGTGGCGGCGCGACATATGATGGCCATTCTGGCGTCGATTTCCGCGTTCTTTCAGCGGCCGCCACGGAGCCGGGTGTGCCGGTGCTGGCTTCCGCAGATGGCATCGTCAAAGGCCTGCGCGACGGCGTCACCGATGTTTTCGCCCGCGAAAATGCCAGCGGCGACATCAAAGGCCACGAATGCGGAAACGGCGTCGTGATCGATCACGGCAACGGCTGGGAAACGCAATACTGTCATATGAAGAAAGGCAGCGTTAGCGTCGCCAAGGGCCAGAACATCAAGCGCGGCCAACGCCTCGGAGACGTCGGCTTTTCGGGAATGGCTGACTTCGCTCACGTGCACCTGTCGGTGCGCCATAACGGCAAAGTCGTCGATCCATTTTTACCTGATGCAGTGGACGGCAGTTGCCAAAAGGACTCCAAATCGCCGGGTCTTTGGACGACTGATGCCGCGACGGCATTTCCATATGCGAAGGGGGAAATCCTCGGTGCCGGTTTTGCTGGCGAGCCGGTCAATCTTGACGCGTTGGAAAAAGATAGCTCCAAAATCGCAACACTCACGGCAACGTCGCCAGCGCTGCTATTTTATGGCCGGTTCATAAATCTGCTTGCAGGCGACAGAATTCACTTTGTCGCCAAAGGACCGGCCGGTGACCTGATCGAGAACGTGAGCGAGCCGCTGCCGCGCAACAAGGCAACTTATATCGCTTACGCAGGCAAGAAGCGGGCGAACGCGCCGTGGCCTCTCGGCCGTTACCAAGGTACGGTCGAAATCTTGCGGGATGGCGTTCCGGCGATGACCGCAGAGACAGCGCTCGAACTCAAGTAACGCCTAACCTGCAAACGGCAGAGGAAACGCCAAGGTGAAGCCGCCAAAGGTCGCGACAGCGCCCAACGCGCCGACAATAAAACTGCCAAACAGCAGAAAATTGCCGCCGGAAATGATGGCGATGGACGCCAAAACAATCGCGATTTGCAGCAGCGCTTGCCCATAGTCGAAATACGGCCCGCGCTTCATGGCGTCATCGCGCCCCGTCTCCAAAGCTTTCGCTATGCTCCAAAGCTCATCGAGACCTTCTTTCTTTTCGGGATCGCTGGTCAGCTTTTTGTCCTGCTCACGATATTCCTCGATTTTGCCTTTAATGAGCGTTTTGACGTCGTCCGGCATTGATGGCGTCGCCGCCAGCATCACCGCGAAGTCATCAACGTGAAGCCGCAAGGCCTGGCGGCGGGCATTCTTGGCTTGGAAGAATGCCCACGCATTCGACGCTTCGATATTTTTCAGAGCCGCGTCCTGCGCGGCGTTGCCCGCACCCATGCTGCAAATAGCCAGCACCACGGCAAGAATGCCAATATAGATTCCTATTAGCTTGTCGCGTGACTTAGCGTTGTGGGCATCCGCGTCCCGTCCCAATTGCTCCCACGCCATATGCTCACTCCGAATCTTATCGGTAAAATCTATTCAAAACGCCAATCTTGGGAATTACATAATCCGGTCTTCAGGTTCAGCGGCAAGCGACCGCGCCGGCAACAAATCCTTGCGGTCAATCGAACGGCCATCGGCACCAAGCCGGAACAATATCGGTGCGCCCGTTGCAAATTCGCGCCGCAAAATTTCGTCGCCCGAGAGCCCTTCAAGAATCATCATCATGGCGCGCAGCGAATTGCCATGCGCCGCGACGATGACATTCTTGCCCTGTGCAATTTGCGGCCAAATCTGGCTATCGTAATAGGGCTTCACGCGCGCCAAAGTGTCCTTCAGGCTTTCGCCGCCGGGGGGCGCGATATCAAAAGACCTGCGCCACTGCATGACCTGCGTTTCGCCCCACTTCTTGCGGGCTTCGTCTTTGTTCAAACCTGAGAGCTCGCCATAATCGCGTTCATTGAGCGCAATATCGCGCACGATCGGCACGTCGGATTGATTGATTTCAGCCAGGATGATGTCGAGGGTGTGCTGCGCCCGCTTCAAGCCGCTGGTAAATGCAACATCGAATTTTATGCGGTGATCGCGGATCATGCGGCCAGCAACTCGCGCTTCGATCAAGCCTTTTTCCGTCAGATCCGGGTTGCGCCAGCCAGTAAACAAGTTGAGGCGATTCCACTCGCTTTCGCCGTGGCGGACAAGGACAAGAACGTTGTCGGTCAGCGCGTCTGTCATGATGGTCGAAGCATATCCTGAGGCCGCATCACGTGTCAGATACCCAACACGTCGGTCATCGCATAGAGGCCAGGCGCGCGGCTTTTTCCCCAGAGCGCTGCCTTGACGGCCCCGCGCGCAAAAATCTCGCGATCGGCCGCGAGGTGCGTCAACTCGATCCTCTCGCCATCGCCTGCGAAAATAACGGTATGATCGCCAACGACGCTGCCGCCGCGCAAAGTTGCAAAACCAATATCGCCAGACTTGCGGGCACCGGTGTGACCGTCGCGGCTGCGAACAGATTTTTCATTGAGCGCTACGCCGCGGCCTTCAGCGGCAGCTTGGCCGAGCATCAACGCAGTGCCGGACGGAGCATCGACTTTCAAGCGGTGGTGCATTTCAACGATCTCAATATCGAAATCTTCACCCAACGCTGCCGCGACACGCTTCGTCAGTGCCGCCAGCAGGTTTACCCCGAGGCTCATGTTGCCTGCTTTGATGATTGTCGCGCCGCGGGCTGCGTCCTTGATAGCGGCTTCGGCTGCGGCGTCGATACCGGTTGTGCCGATGACGTGGATCTTGCCGGACTGCGCCGCCAG
This sequence comes from Hyphomicrobium sp., assembly GCA_043740265.1. Taxonomy (GTDB): domain Bacteria; phylum Pseudomonadota; class Alphaproteobacteria; order Rhizobiales; family Hyphomicrobiaceae; genus Hyphomicrobium_B. The sequence goes on along the minus strand of JAYUCQ010000131.1, from coordinate 19,256 downwards.
TTTGGCAAAAGCAACTGTCGCGGCCGGGGTGGTGAAATCGAGAATCGCGTCCGACGCGGCGATCACAACTGCGGCGTCATCGGAGACGGCGACGCCTAGCTTTCCAATGCCGGCCAACTCGCCGAGGTCTTGGCCGACCGCGGGATTGCCACGCGGCTCGGTGCCGCCCGATATCGTGCACCCCGGCGACGCCGCAATGGCGCGCAATAACTCGCGGCCCATGCGTCCGGCGGCGCCCATCACAGCAATCTTCATGTTCGCTCCGGTCCCGCGACTGAATTCGTGCCGGGGGTATAGCAACCGCGGTCCGCGTGCGAAAGGCCACCGCGGCCGGATTCAGGCTTTGGTGAACAGGGGAAACCGCGACCGGCCGGAAACGCGTGACCTCAGCCCTTCGCCGACGCCCGCTTGATGGCCGCCGCGATCAGCGACTTGGCTTCATCAACGTGGCCCCAGTGATCGATCTTCACCCATTTACCGGGTTCAAGATCCTTGTAGTGGGCAAAAAAGTGCTCGATCTGCTCAATCGAGATTTGCGGCAGGTCGGTGTAGGTTTTGACGTTGTCGTAGCGCTTGGTCAGCTTGCTCGATGGCACGGCGATGATTTTCTCGTCCCCCCCGCCGTCGTCTTCCATGACCAGGACGCCGACGGGCCGGCAATTGATGACCCCGCCCGGAATGATCGCGCGCGTATTGCAGACCAGCACATCGATTGGGTCGCCGTCAGCTGATAACGTGTGCGGAACGAAGCCGTAGTTCCCGGGGTAGCGCATCGGCGTGTAAAGGAAGCGATCGACGAACAGCGCACCCGATGCCTTGTCCATTTCGTATTTGATCGGCTCGCCACCGACGGGAACTTCGATGATGACGTTAATGTCGTCGGGCGGGTAGTTACCGGTCTTCAAAGCGTCGAGACGCATTGCGATTGCCTCACTTTTTAACTGCCGCCGATCAATGACGTTAAAAGAGTTTGGGCACAAGGCGGCGAACCGCGCCTGCGGGCTTGTGCCCAGTGTATTCAGGTCCAGCGAAATCCTATTTTGGCGAGCCGGATAGGGCCGAAAGCTTCAACGACCTCGCCGGCAGGTTTGCCGCCACGGTGCCGGTAGAATTCGGTCGCCATGTCATTGTCGGCCAAGGCCCAAACAACAAGGCCGTTCATTTTGCGGACGTCAAGGCTTTGACGGCAGGCTTCAAACAGATGCTCGCCGAGGCCGATACCCTGATAAACCGGTAAGAAATAAAGCTCATAGATTTCGCCGATCGGCTTTGTACCGGTCTGGTTCCGCGCCGGTCCGAATGTGGCGTAGCCCGCCACGACGGACTCGACCTCGAGGACCAGAATGTCGCCCTCGCGGCGGATGGCATTTTGCCACCACGTGGCGTCGCGTGCCCGGACCATTTGCTGCAAATGCATGAACGGGATGATGCCGGTGTAGGCACTGCGCCAGCTTTCGCAAAAAACGTTTGCGAGGGCTTTCGCGTCACCGGGTTTTGCCCGGCGCACGTTGATCAACGGGCGATCGGTAATCATTGCACCACCATACCCCGTCTGAGGCCGGGGAAAAGCCCCTGATGATGTTTTGGCAAATAGAAAGGGCACCGCTGTGTTACCAGGGTGCCCTTAAATGTTTTCAGCCAGTGGCTAACTTAGCCAGCGGTCTTGATCTGCTCGAACGACTTGGCAGTTGCCTGACCGACTGTGTCGAACGTCTGCTTGGCAACCTTGCTCGAAAGTTCGAAGAGTTCCTTCGACTGAGCACCCGCAACAGCGAACTGCTGCTGGAAGTAGTTCGCCTGCAGGCGAGCAATTTCCGGAAACGTGCGAGCGCGCGCCATCGCCTGGGCAGCTTCGAAAGCAGCTTCGGTGTTGGCAAGCGTGTTGGCCATCATCTTTTCGCCGATCGACTTGGCGCCGGCCTGTGTGGTCAGCATCACGTCTTCAACAACCTTGGCGTTGTCCTTGGCAGCCGACGTTACCTTGTGGAAGGCGTCGCGCGACTTGGCGACGGCGTCCTCAGCGAAGGCCGACATATTTTCAGGCACCTTGGCATCTTTGCCAGCGGTGAACATGTCTTGGGCTTGCTTGGTGAAATCCTGGACTTGCTTGGTGAATGCGTCGCTCATGGCGGGCTCCTATATTTTGTTATGGTTACAGTTCGGGGGGCGTTCTGGTCTACGTACTGCCGGCTGCGACGACGACCTCCGCCGCGTTAACTTGCAGTCTATGTAGCAGAGGCGATGGTGCAGTGCAACATGTTCTTGCTTCGCACCCGAAAAAATTGCCTGCGGCACCTTCGCATGGCCAGCATTGACGAGACTTTTCAACAAGTTGCATGTGCGTCTTGACGCAAAAATATGACCCTCAGCTCGCAACTGCGAACGATTTGTGTTGTATATCGCTACCTTAACGGCGGTCAGTTGAGAGCCGGAAAGGCCTCGCGATACCCCATCGCCAGAGGGTCAAAGCGGATATCAGAGGGCGTCAATGGCCGGGCAAGCGCCAATCCTTGCAGGGTCCGGCAGCGCGACAGCGCCACATAGGTCTGGCCGTGCGCAAACGTGCCGCGGCCAAGGTCAACATAGACTTGGTCGAGCGTAAGACCCTGGGCCTTGTGGATAGTCAGCGCCCAGGCCAACCGCAGCGGGAATTGCTTAAAGGTGCCCGCCACCGTCTCAACGATCTTTTCGGCCGCCTGGTCATAGGCGTAGCGGCGGTGCTCCCACGACACCGGCTCGACCTCGTATTCGCGCCCCGCAATCTCAATCCAGACCTGTTTGGGCTTGAGCCTTGAGATGCGCGCAACGGAGCCGTTGACCCAGCGCCTGTCCGGGTCGTTCCGGATCAGCATGACTTTGGCGCCGAGTTTTAGATCGAGCGCTTGGTCGGCAGGTTGGACGTTTTCATTGAAATCGCCGGTGATGCCGGCGTCAAAGCGCACGGCCTCGCCGGCGAGCGCTTGAAGATAGGCCGTGTTGATGCGCTTGGCCGCCGCGTTGGTGGGCGTCAAAATCACGTACGGCTCGCCCTCACTTAGCGTCCGGATCGGGTGCACGCGGGTGTTCAGCAAGGTCAGATCATCAAGCGTCACGTCTCCCTCGCGGATGGCGTTGAGCACGTTGATCAGATCATTGTCGGACTGGCGAAAGACCTGCTGCAATTCGAGACGATAGGTTCCAGCCCCCTCGCGCAACGCCGGAACAGAGAAGAAAAACGGTCCACCGTGGGCATCTTCGAGGTGGGCTGCGACCTCGCCTTCCTGCACCACGGGCGGTAGCTGATGCAAATCACCGAACATCAGAATGCGGACGCCGCCGAAAGGCTCCCGAGGCCGCCCGCGGTTGATCCGCAAGGACTGGTCGATGGCCCACATCAGATCGGAGCGGACCATTGAGACTTCGTCGATCACCAGAAACTCGAGTTTGCGCATCAAACGGCCATTGCGGCTGCGCCGGATGTCGTCGCTTTGAATGAGCCGTGGCGGGAAGCCGAAAAACGAGTGAATGGTCTGTCCGCCGACGTTGATCGCTGCCAACCCGGTCGGCGCCAGCACCACCATCTGATCGCCAGCGCGGTCTCGCAATGCCCGCAAAAGCGTGGATTTACCTGTTCCAGCCCGTCCGGTTACAAAAAGGTTGCCGCTGTCGGCGGCGATGAACTCAGCTGCGGCCTCAAATTCAGCGGTCGGCGTGATGCCGTCTGGCCAAAGCGACGACGCCGGTAAAATCTCAGTTGATGTCACAGAGAGACCGGGCACGTGCTTTGGTCTTTCGCCGCCCGTCACTGCCCTATCCTCCTGCTTCGCGCTCACGTGATGCAGGCCTACGCGGTTGCACACTGCTAGCGCAAGCCTGGCATGAGCCTGCCGTTGCTGGGCGATTGCATCTGCACAAGAAACAATGCGTGGAAACAATGTGGGTAATCGCCACTTCACCCATGCTCTCTTAATGATCAGGGCCTAGATATAGCGGCGACGAAAGTTAGTGCCTCCTGCACAAACAATTGTCACATGGCGTGGCCCCTCCCAGGGTGGCCACGCCACTGCTTTTCCAATTTCGAAACGAATAGTCCTGAGACCAGCGGTGGTCCCGGCCGCGGGACTTATGCGCCCTTCAGGACCGCGCGCATTTGGGCAACGTCGGCTTCCGTTGTGCCGGCCGGCATCGGCACGACTTCACGCGTCGTCAGCACGATAAAAGGCAGTGCCGTTTGATAGCCGTCTTCGTCATAACGGGTTTCAATTCTGACCGTCGCCACGTCGGCGAAGTCGAAATCCATAAACGATTTAGCAACCATCCCGATGCGCTCAACGTGAATTGTCCGGGTTGGCCGGTCGATTGTAACGCTTGTCACTTCGCCGGTTTCGAAGACGCTGATCAAGAAGGCGATGCCCGATAACAAAAAGATGACGACCATGTAGACGTGAGCGATCAGGCTGGCGCTGCTGAGCGCGCGGGGATCGATCACCATAAACACAAGCAGGGGCGCGAGGAGGCCGAGCAAAATTGGCGGCAACGCATGCCGGTGGGCTGCGCGTTCCGATTGCACTGAAAAATGACCGCTGGTGGTTGTGGCGTCCATAACGCGTGCTCCAAAATCGTCCGGGCGCGCTAAAAAAAGTTGCGCCGGGCGTGGAGTCTACCGCGTATCGGATAAAAACCGATTAACACTCTCTGTGTTAGCCTGATTGCCGTTCAAGCAAAGCGCCGCAAGACGGCAAAGCGGCCTTGAAACACGCAGCCCTGATTTGTAGCCCTCACAGCCCGGCAAAACATCCCGGCTGTGAGGCACTTATGTTTCGCCGCTAGTCGCGCGTCATGACGATTAATTTGAATTCCTTATCGAATTTCAAATCAAAAGATCCGCTTTTGCACTTGGCATCGTCGAGCTCATAGATGCCGCTCGCCTCCGACTCTTTTTCCCACTTGCCACCTTCGCAGCCCATTGCAGCAGCGGCCGCAACACCCTTTTTGCTTTCGTCTTCAGTGAGCTTTTCGTCAGCGAAAGCGGAGGAAGAAAATGCGAAAGCCAGCGTTAGTATGGCAAACTGAATGCGCTTCATTGATAAAACTCCTCGTTTTGGAAGGACTCCGGAACGAGAATTTTGAGCGGCAGACGTGGCAGGGTCAACCCGGGATATTTTCCCGAAACAAAGGTGTCGCAGTGCCGTTAAATCGAGCGCATCACGCAGCCCCTGATTCACGCTCGGATTCGCGCTTGCGTTCTTGGCGCTTGCGCTCATTGGGATCGAGCCAGCGCTTGCGAAGCCTAATCGACTCCGGCGTGATCTCGACGAGTTCTTCATCCGTGATGTAGCTCATCGCCTTTTCCAGCGTCAGCCGCATCGGCGGAACCAGCGTCAAGGCTTCATCCTTGCCGGATGCGCGGACGTTGGTCAGCTTCTTGCCCTGTACGACGTTGACGACGAGATCGTTGTCGCGCGAATGCTCGCCGACGATCATGCCTTCATAGACGCGGGCCTGCGCGCCGATCATGAACAGGCCGCGATCCTGCAGGTTGAAGATCGAGTAGGCGGTGGCTTCGCCCATGCCGTTTGAAATCAGCACGCCCTGACGGCGGCCCTGAATTTCGCCCTTGAATGGCGCATAGGAATGGAACAGGCGGTTCATGACCGCTGTACCGCGACTGTCTGACAGCAACTCCGACTGATAGCCGAGCAGGCCCCGCGTCGGCACCAGGAATACCATACGTGTGCGCCCACCGCCCGAGGGGCGCATTTCCATCAGATCGCCACGGCGCTCCGACAATTTCTGCACCACAACGCCGGTATGTGCGTCATCGATATCGACAATCGTCTCTTCGACAGGCTCAAGTCTTTGGCCCGTCGCCTCATCGGTCTTGATAACAACCTTCGGCCGCGAAACGGTCATTTCGAAACCTTCGCGGCGCATGTTCTCAATCAAAATCGCCAGCTGAAGTTCGCCACGTCCGGACACGGTGAAACTGTCGGTTTCTTCGCTGTCGGTAACCTTGATGGCGATGTTGCGTTCGGCTTCGCGCAGCAAACGGTCGCGAATAACGCGGCTTTGCACTTTGCTGCCTTCTTGCCCGGCGAACGGACCGTCATTGATGCGGAACGTCATCGACAGCGTCGGCGGATCGATCGGCTGCGCCTGGATTGGTGTCTCAACACTTGGATCGCACAGCGTGTCGGCAACGGTTGCATCCGTCATGCCCGAAATCGCGACAATCTCGCCGGCGCTGGCTTCTTCAACCGGGATGCGCTCGAGGCCGCGGTATCCAAGCACCTTGGTGGCGCGGAAATTTTCAACCAGCGTGCCGTCGTGGCGCAAGGCTTTCAACATCATGTTGGGCTTCAAAGTGCCCGACGTAATACGGCCCGTCAGAATGCGCCCAAGGAACGGATCAGCCTCCAGTGTCGTCGCCAGAATGCGCACCGGGCCATCATCAACGGCGGGCGGCGGCACGTGCGCCATCACCAGATCGAACAGCGGCGCCAAGTCCTTCTGCGGGCCTTCCGGCGCCAATGCCATCCAGCCGTTGCGGCCAGAGCCGTAGAGCACAGGGAAATCGAGCTGCTCGTCGGTGGCGTCAAGATTGGCGAAAAGATCGAAGATTTCGTTCAAGACGTCCTGGTGGCGTTCGTCCGGACGGTCGATCTTGTTGATCGCGACAATCGGGCGGAGGCCTCGCTTCAGTGCCTTGGAGACAACGAATTTGGTCTGCGGCAACGGTCCTTCCGACGCGTCGACGAGAACGACAACGCCGTCGACCATGTTCAAAATACGCTCCACCTCGCCGCCGAAGTCGGCATGGCCGGGCGTATCGACGATATTGATGCGGGTATCTTTCCACATCACGCTCGTGCACTTGGCCAAAATGGTGATGCCGCGCTCGCGCTCCAGATCGTTGCTGTCCATGGCCCGCTCGGCCACTTTCTGGTTCTCGCGGAAAGCGCCCGACTGCTTCAGCAACTCGTCCACGAGGGTCGTTTTGCCATGGTCGACGTGCGCGATGATCGCGATATTACGGAGCTTCATGTGTCTGGCCTGACATTGGGTATAGGGTTCGAGCGCCAGCCCAGCGCCTAGAGAGGCATGAGCGTGCTGCAGCGCAAAATCAGCCCGCGACGTAGCATACCCCCGGCGATCCGGCTAGGCGTCAGCCCATTGGGCCGGTGCGGCGTATAGGGGCCACACGACCTTGCTTAAGGGTTGCGCGCGCTGTTGCACGGAAATTGCTCTGAAGCCACCTTAGAGCTTGCAATAGCGAAAAACCGTTTCAGCCTAGCACAAGGTCCTGCCCCACATGTTCGAGCGCAACCGCGTTGATAACACCCTGCAACACATGACGGTGCCGGCCCACATCACGCTCAACGACGGCAGTGTTCACAAAGGTAAATTCATCGTCTCGGCGGCACGGTCGATTTACGACGTACTCAACGGCGAAACCAAGTTCCTGGAGTTCGAAACGTTTTCCGGCGAACGCAGCCTGATTGCCAAGGCGACGCTGGCGTCTATCAACATTGTCAGCGTTCCGGCGGCGTGTGGTCTCAAAGCCAAGTTAGCCGACGGCGATACTTTTGATCCCTACGCCGATCTCGGCGTCACGCGCGATGCGGCTTGGGACGACGTGCGCCAGGCTTACTTGAAGTTGTCGAAGGTTTATCACCCGGATCTCTACGCCAACGTCGCTCTGCCGCTTGAGGTCAAGGACTACCTCGCCGCTATGGCACGCCGTATCAACGCCGCCTACAAGGCTCTGGAAGAACCGCAGCAGGCCGCCAAACGGGCGGTGATCGAAAAAGCAAAGCCGGTTTTCACCTCGCAACAGCGGTTTTAATCACGGCGCAAATCAGCGCTTTGGCGGTTCGCCGCCCCGAACTTCGCCGCCGTTGTCTTTTTCTCGTGAGCGCAACTCCGCCAGCATCGCATCAATATCTGGCCGCGATACGGGATCACGCTCAAGCCGGCGGCGCTGCAAATCTTGCTGCACCAAGGCTGAAACCGCGGCGCCCGGCACTTTCAAGCGCCGCGCTCCGGAAATGAGCAGCGTATGTTGCGGCTCTTCGAGATCGAGTTCTTCGAGGAACACTTCACGCAAGCCGTAGAAAGCCTGCAAAATCGCGTCCTTCACAAGCTTCTTTTGATCTTGCGAAAGTTCCGGCGTGACCCGCGGGTCCAACGTCTGCAAGGCGCGGCGCATATCGTGCAGCGGCGCATAGGGGTATAACCCGATCAGTCCCTCGGTCTCGCCAGCATTGCGGTAGACGATACGCATCGTGTCAATCGTCTCGCTGATACGGCTGAAGGCTGCGAGATAATCATCGGTGCCGAGATACGGTTTTTCGCAATAGGTCAGCAATGCTGACTTGGTGCGCACGATGTTGCGCCATTCTTCTTCCAGGCTCTCGACGAACTTGGAGCGTTTCTGAAAAATGTTCGACAGGTACGCGACGCCGCCGGTAGCGATCAGCAACGACATATCGCGCATGAATTCGTAGAGCTGACCGGCGATGCTGACGACGAGAGGGGGAACACCCGGAACATCATCGGCAAACTTCGCCACCAGCAGCAGCGCCAGAATCACGAACAGCAGCCAGTACAGGCGCGACAGCGTACGATTGACGGAATTGCGGGTCATATGGCCTGGACGCATACTTCGGGGTTAGAGACGGAGCCGCCTTATAGCATCGCCTAGTGGCACTTCGTGACGCTACTGCGGCGTTGAGGTCAAGATCGGCGATCCTGACGCCCTAACCCTTCTTCGCCTTGCCCCGCGCGCCGAGTGTCCGCAGCCGCAACGCGTTGAGCTTGATGAACCCCTGCGCGTCTTTTTGGTCGTAGGCGCCTTTGTCGTCTTCGAAGGTCACGAGCGTGGGCGAATAGAGCGACTTGCTGCTTTCGCGGCCGATGACAATCGTGTTGCCCTTGTACAGCTCCAACGTCACCTCGCCTTCGACATGTTCCTGCGATTTGTCGATCAAGGCCTGCAGCATTTCGCGCTCAGGTGAGAACCAGAAGCCGTTGTAGATCAGCTCGGCATACCGCGGCATGATTTCGTCTTTGAGATGCGCCGCACCGCGGTCCAGTGTGATGCTTTCGATCGCGCGGTGGGCGGCGAGCAGAATTGTACCACCCGGCGTTTCATAGACACCGCGCGATTTCATGCCGACAAAACGGTTTTCAACCAGATCAAGCCGGCCGATGCCATTGTCGCGGCCGAGGTCGTTCAGGGCTTTGAGCAAAGTCGCCGGCGATAATTTCTGGCCGTCGAGCGAAACCGCATCGCCCTTCTCAAATCCGATTTTGATCGTCGTCACTTTGTCCGGCGCGCTCATCGGCGAAATGGTGCGTTGATAGACAAGCTCCGGCGCTTTTTTGGCCGGATCTTCCAGCACTTTGCCTTCCGACGATGAGTGCAGCAGGTTGGCGTCCACCGAGAAAGGGCTATCGCCTTCCTTATCCTTGGCAACCGGAATTTGATGTTCGCGAGCAAACTTGATCAGGTCTTCGCGGCCTTTGAAGTCCCATTCACGCCACGGCGCTATGATCTTGATGCCCGGCTCGAGTGCATAATAGCCGAGCTCAAAGCGGACCTGATCGTTGCCTTTTCCGGTCGCACCGTGACAGACAGCATCCGCGCCCGTCTGACGCGCGATCTCGATCTGTTTCTTGGCGATGAGCGGCCGTGCGATCGATGTGCCGAGTAGATAGACACCCTCATAAACGGCGTTGGCGCGGAACATCGGGAACACGTAGTCGCGAACGAATTCCTCGCGCAGATCTTCGATAAAAATGTTCTGTTCTTTGATGCCGAGCAGCAGCGCCTTCTTGCGTGCCGGTTCCAGTTCCTCGCCCTGGCCGAGGTCAGCGGTAAACGTCACAACCTCGCAGCCGTAGGTTTCCTGCAGCCATTTGAGAATGATCGAGGTGTCGAGACCGCCGGAATAGGCGAGCACGACCTTTTTGATTTTGCCCTGCTGGGCCATGGCGGACGTCCTGAAGTACGAGTGGGCTGAGGTAGGAAGCTGGGAGCGGGCGGCACTCTTACCAGGACGGCGGCGAGTGGCAAGTGCCAGCGTGCCGGTGCAGCACCGTCCAAGTCCGTAAATTCAGATGCAGATTGAGCGGGTTACAATCTATTCCAGGAGGACCATATAGGCCGCTGAAGCCGCCATCGTAGCCGCCGCTGAGGGCAAAGCAGGGGAATGGGTGACTTGATTGGCTGCGGAAGTCTGAACAGTGCTTAGGCTCGGAATTATCCAAAGCTGAGTTGAAATTCATCACAATGCCGCGTTTTTGACCGAAACGGTGATGATAAGAATCGCATCGAATCAGGCAGATGGGAGATCAGCCGTGAAAACTAGAATCTCGACGGGCGTCAGCGCCCTCGCATTTCTTCTCGTATCGGGTGTGTTGACGCCCGGGGCATTCGCTCAAGATGCAGGCGGAGCGGTTAAGCCTGCAGCGACGGCAGTAAAACCTGCGCCACCCGCTGTAACAGCACCCGCTAAACCTGCTGCCGCGGCCGTCGCAAAGCCAGCTGCTCCTGTGGCACCCGCCGCAACAACCACGACTGCACCGGCAACGGCTGCCAAGCCAGCCGTGAAAAAAGTTGCAACCGTGTCGCCGTGCAAGGGCCTCGACGAGAAATCCTGCGGCGGCAATAAGGTTTGCGCCTGGATCGTTCCGAAAGATGCCAACGATAAAACCGGCAAGCTTCAAGAGCCCTACTGCCGTAAAGTTGCAGGCGTAGCGCTGAAGAAGCCAATGGCGAAACCGGCAGCGACCGCCGCTAAGGCCGCTGCCTCCACAACCACCGCACCAGCTGCCGGCGCAGCCAAGGTCGCAGCGAAGCCGATGGCAAAACCTGCCGCTACGGCCACCGCTGGAGCCGCAGCAGTGGTCAAGCCAGTCGCGCCGCCGGCACCGCCCGCTGCGCAGTAACGCCGCGACGAGACTCTGAAATTATAAAAGGCCGCGTTGAGACGCGGCCTTTTATATGTCCGTTGACTTTTGTGCTTTGACTAATGCGTCCGGCGCGGCGGTGTATCGCCCTTCATGAATGACGCGGCCACGTCCCACGGCAGCGTTACAATCTGCGCCGATGAATGCCCGCCACCCGAATGATATGACGAAAACACATTGCCCATCTGTTCGCGCGCAGCGTCGGCCGCGTCCATCGCGGCCGTGCCGGCCTTTGCTGAAGGTGAAGCGACAGCATATGGGAAACCTGCCTGCATCATCATGGCGGTCAGCGGCGTCTGCATGAAAGCCCACGGCGACGCGGCCCACCCCCAAAACGGCGCAAACATCGCCGCTGGATTTGGCTGCGGAATGTTGCCCCAAGCGGTCTGCGTGACCGGCATCATGTCGGCTGATTGACGCCAGAAAATTTCTACCCAAGGCGAGACATCCGTCAAAGATCGGGCCGCTGGAAACCAGGGGTTGGAGACGGGAAACGGAGCCAGGAACGGCCAGACCGGCGCCACCGGAACTGCAGGCTTGTTTGCTCCCGGAATTGACAGCACGATGTCTTGCCAAGCTGAGGCGGCGGCCATAGTCGCCTGAGTGCTGTGGACCATCGCGTCAGTCACGCTGCGCCAAAAACGCATTTGCAAATCAAAATCGAACACGGCCGATACCCTCAAAAATATAGAGAGTACACTACATGTTGCGGCGCAGCAATTGATTGCTGAGGCTTTTGACGCGGCATAGCGCTATTGCACTGATATTTAGACTTTCTTAGCCGGCTCGCTGGCGGCAGCCGGATTGGCGGAGGGCTTCGTCAACGGCACGGACGTCGATGTGGCGGCGGGTGCAGAGGTGCCCGAAGCGGACGTTGGCTTCGTGGGAGCTGGCACTACAACGGTTTTATTATCGCTCTTTGGCGCCGCCGGTTTGATCTCTGTCTGGGCTTCATTGGCCCTTAAGACGTCCGACAATGAGGGCTTTTTCTTCGGCCTGACTTCGCCTTCAGCAACCCCTTGGCTTTCATCGACGACAATTTTAGGCCGGTTTTTCCATGACCGCGGCGGCGGCACCCCGATCGTTGCGCGCTCCCCCAAACGGTCATCGTCCGCCTTATTTTCCCCCGCGTCCCCAGCCACAAGCCAATAGGCGAGGCCCGCGAAAAAGCCCGACGTCAGATAGGCTGTCACCGCCGAATTGTTGAAGATTGTCGGCTGACTGGCGACTTCACTGGCGTATTGCGCAACAAATCCAAGCAAGCCGATCACGGTGCCAGACGTGAGATAGTAAGGCAGTGAACCGCGACCCGTCCACGCGCTTAGGCCCGCCATAATGAGCGCGAACGCCGCTGAAAAAATTGCGATATGGGTTGCAACAAGCAGAATGCGCTCGACCACTAGGCTGCCCGGAAACGTATTATCGGCTGATGCTGCGAGCTGATAAGTGGTTGGCAAATACAGGACCTGGATCAGAGCCGCTGCGATGCACGCCAGCAAGAACCCGGTCAGAACGCGCGCAAAACTACCAAGCATAATCGCTTCCAACCTTATGAAACCCAGCCCCCCGAATCCAACCCTCTGACACCCGGCGGCGCTGTTCAACTTGATTGCGAGTTTATTGGACTTACCTATTCTGTATTCAAGCAGATCGCCAGTCCAAGGCTGCAACGGTTGCGCTGAAAAAAGCCACCTATGTTGCAGGGTCGGCAGGCAACCCCCGTTCACTCGCCCTGATTTTGAGACTCTCCGACCGCAGTTGCCCGCATGCCGCCAGAATATCACGGCCGCGCGGCGTGCGCACAGGGCTGGCGTAACCGGCTTTGTTGACCACGTCGGCGAAGCGCTCGATTGTCTGCCAGTCCGAGCACTCATACTTCGTGTTCGGCCACGGGTTGAACGGGATCAAATTGATCTTGGCGGGGATGCCAGCCAGCAGCCGGACAAGCGCGCGAGCTTCCGGCAAGCTATCGTTGACGCCCTTCAGCATCACATACTCGAATGTAATCCGTTTAGCGTTGGAGAGGCCGGGATAGTTGCGGCAGGCTTCCAGCAGGTCAGCGATGGGATACTTCTTGTTGAGCGGCACAAGCTCATCGCGCAGAGCATCGTTGGTGGCGTGCAGAGAGATCGCCAGATTGGTGCCAGACTCTTCCCCCCACCGCGGAATTTCCGGCACGACGCCCGACGTCGACAGCGTAATACGCCGCTTCGACAACGAGAGCCCGGCATCGTCGGAGGCAATTTCCATCGCGTCGCGGACATTGTCGAAATTATAGAGCGGCTCACCCATACCCATAAGCACGACGTTGGTGATCTTGCGTTCCGCCGTCGGCAGCAGGCGGCTGTCTCCCAGCGCGCTCGCCCCCAGCCAGTCGCCGATTCGATCCCGGGCCAGCAAAATTTGCCCGGCAATTTCCTGCGCCGTCAGATTGCGCACCAGCTTTTGCGTGCCTGTATGGCAGAACGAGCACGTCAGCGTGCAGCCGATCTGGCTTGAAATGCACAGCGTGCCGCGATCCGTCTCAGGGATGTAGACGGTTTCAATTTCAGGCGCGCGGGCTTCGTTGCCAAGCTTCGGCAGCCGCAGCAGCCACTTGCGTGTGCCATCGATGGAAATCTGCTCGGTGACGATTTTGAGCCGGTCGAGGGTGTAGTGATCCGCCAGCGTCTTGCGTAACTCTTTGGACACGTCGCTCATGTCATCGAACGACGTGACACCGCGGGCATAGATCCAGCTCCACAGCTGGCCAACGCGCATACGCAACTGCTTTTCCGGCACACCCGCCTCGGCCAACGCCTGTTTCAGGCCGTCGCGCGTCATCCCCGCCAGCGAAGGTTTATTAACGCCGCCAAATTCATTCAAAAAAGTTTTGGTTTCTATCTGAGTAACCATCTGTCCGCCGCCGATGCTGAAATCCGAGCCATCCTTTTAACTGTCAAAAACGCCGGTGAATAGCGGCTTAGACGCACATGACGACTGACTTGCCTTCATTAACCGCCGCAAAATTCGCAGCAAATTCGTTTCAATTTGAAGGACCGTCTTGAGGATTATCTCAACGGCTCGATGCCAATCTATGAAGCAAGGGTGAACACTGCGGCCCGGGATCGAGACAACAACATCAAGATTTCTTCGCAGACTTGCCTCGAAGGTTAATTGGATTTTCCGGAATTACCTCCGGGGTGAAACGGCCAGCAGACATCAGGAGCCAGTTTAAATGAGCATCAACGGAACCAAGAACGCTGACAGCCTCGTCGGCCTTCTCAAAGAAATGAACGACATCTGGGGCCGCGGCGGCGATGACGACATCGCAGGCGGCAAGTTCGAAGACATGATCCGCGGCGGTAAGGGCGGCGACTACGTCTGGGCCGGCGGCGGCGACGACACAATCTTTGGCGATACTGGCAACGACACGCTGTACGGCACCGAAGGTAACGACAACATCCGTGGCGGTGAAGGCGACGACGTTGTATCCGGCGGCAAAGGCGATGACATCGCGGCCGGCGGCAAGGGTGACGACGCCATCCACGGCAACACCGGCAACGACATTGTCATGGGCGGCTCCGGCAACGACAAGCTTTCGGGCGACGCCGGTAACGACTGGCTCGATGGCGGCCGCGGCGATGATGTTGTCTCCGGCGGCTCGGGCGATGACACGGTGCTCGTGTCCAGCGGCAACGACGTCTACGCGGGCGGCGCTGGCAATGACGTCCTCGACTTCACCCGCGTCGCCGGTAACGTCAGCGTTGATCTGAGCAAAGGCACGGCGTCCTACGGCTCGGGCCGCCACATCACGACGGACAAAGTCACGGGCATTGAAACGATCGTGGGCAATGATGGCAACGGCCGGTACATGGGATCGGACAAGGTCGACACCTGGATGATCGGCGGCACCGGCAGTGACTGGTTCCGTGGCAAGGGCGGCAGCGACACGCTGACCGGCGGCAAGGGTGCCGATACCTTCGCGTATCTGAAAAAGGATACCGTTGGCGGCGGCGTCGATAAAATCACCGACTTCCAAGCCGGCACCGATCATCTCGACATGAAGGACTTCCTCAAGGGTCACGCCAGCTACTCGGAAAGCGTCCGCTTTGCCGCTGATGGCGCCGACACCAAGGTGCAGGGCCTCGTCGCTCATCATTGGGTTGATGTCGCCGTGCTCCAGGGCGTTGACGCGCACGATGCCGGCTTCGGGATCCTCGTCTAGGTCAACGAGGCTGACCTCACGTTCGCCAGTATTCAGAGGAGTATTTGGAATTGGCAGTCTGAAGCCTACCTAGCCCGCGTCAATATCCGCCAGTCGCGTGACAGGATAAACTTCAGTCAAAAAATGCCGGGCCCTTGGGTCCGGCATTTTTGTTTTACGAGCGCATGACCACCGGACGATCATGTCTTCTATGCATTGCAATCTGCGGGATAACTTCAGACCTGTTTAACTGTCAGCGTTACGCTACTAACGGTGCGATGAGCACGAAGCTTGCGCCGCCGTTAGCGCTTGAAGCCTCGATATATCCTCCGAGTTGTCGCACAAGCAGGCTGACGATCTTCGTGCCTAGTCCATCGCCCCCGCCCAGAGAAAAGTCTTTGGGCAGCCCAGGCCCATTATCAGCGACCGACATCCTGAACGCCTCTCCGTCACGTTCGAGCGTAACGTTGATGCACAAAGCCTCTGTCTCGCGCGTGGCATGTTTGAACGCGTTGGTCATGAGTTCCGTCGCGATGAGGCCCAGCGGCATTGCACGATCAACAACCAATTCTACCGGCTCGACCATAATTTCGAGCCGGACATCTACATCTCCGACAGAGTTCGCAACATCCCGGCATAAAGTCTCGAGGTAGCCGCCGGCCTCGACGCTGCTCCCACCAGTATGCTTGTACAGATAATCGTGGACCCGCATCACCGACGCAATACGCAAGGAAGCCTCTTTGAGAGATTGATGCACCTCGGGCAAGCGGCTTGTCTTCGCCTGCATCCTAAGCAGGCTCGCGACCAGAGATAGGCTGTTCTTCACCCGATGATCGATCTCAGCGGCAAGAGTATCCTTGTCTTTTAGTGCCTGTTGCAAGTCGCGCTGCATGCGCACTTGTTCAGTGACGTCGCGCGAAATCGAGACGATACGCTCAACGCGGCCACTATGATCCCGGACCGGCGCGACTGAAACGTCCCACCATTTTTCGTTCCCCTTCATCGTGGGACAGAAAGCCTCAAATCGCGAGGCGCGGCCATCAAGAGCTGCCGCTATCGATTCATGGATTTTAGTTTGAGACCCAGCTGGCCACAGTTCGCACCACTGCGTTCCGCTCACCACGTCGAAATTGTCGATCTCCAAAGAGCAAATGCCGTTAGCATTCACATAGCTCAGCGAGCCGTCGAGCTCGATGACCTTAATGCAATCCAGCGAGGCATTCAGTACGCTGAGCAGGAAATCGCCGCTCCGGTCGGTATCCGTCATTGGCGGCATCTAAGACGGCGCACGGGGGGCTGTTCCCGCAACTGAAGTGCACGAGACTTTCCGTTCCGGGCACCAGTAGTGCGAACTGCCTTCGGGGCCGGCTGGCACGCATCCAATTGGCTCATCGAAATCACTCAAAAACACTAAGTTCAATATCGCCGTTGGCAATAGCTCCAGCAGGGCTAGGCCGGGAGACATATTCGCGCAGTCGAAACGCCCAAAGACCGTGATAGTTCCGGATTTTGGTTTGCGGGTGTCGAACCCAGCTATGCGGAACGGCGTTTCAATTTTGGACGGTGGCGACGTTAAGGTCTGGCCCTAAGGATCTGCCACATCCCAATACCCTTGTGGTGCCAACCGCCCTCTTTGCGGTAGCCTACCACCCCGAATCGGCGGCATTTGCTGGATTGTGGGACTGGTGCTAGGCGTTGCGCCAACGAACAAAAGCCTGAAGCGGAGAACTCCCTTGAAACGGCAAGCCTCGATCACCCGCACAACCAAAGAGACCGAGATCACGGCAACCGTCGATCTCGACGGCACGGGCGCCTATGACATTGCGACCGGCATCGGCTTTCTCGATCACATGCTGGAGCAATTGGCGCGGCATTCGCTGATTGATATCAACCTCAAGGCCAAGGGCGATCTGCACATCGATTTCCACCACACGGCCGAAGATACCGGCATCGTCATCGGTCAAGCTATTGCAAAAGCGCTCGGCGATAAGGCCGGCATTGTCCGCTATGCCGACGTGCATCTGCCGATGGACGAAACGCTGACCCGGGTCGCGGTTGACATCTCGGGACGCCCATTTCTGATTTGGAAAGCCAACTTCTCGCGCCACAAGGTCGGCGAGATGGATACCGAATTGTTCCGCGAGTGGTTCCAGGCTTTCGCCCAGAACGCCGGCATTACGCTGCACGTCGAAAACCTGTACGGCGAGAACAATCACCACATCGCCGAGACCTGTTATAAAGGCTTGGCCCGCGCACTCAGGGCGGCGATTACGCTTGATCCGCGTCAGGCGGGCCGCATCCCATCGACCAAGGGCACGCTTGTGGGATAGGTTAGGGATGTCCTCCCGGGGCTCGTCCCCGGGACCCAATGTGCCACAAACCCGGGTGGCATGCTGTGACCCGATAGGTCCCGGCAATGAATGCCGGGATGACCGTTTTGGGAGTTGTTTGTCCGTGCCCACCTACACAGTGCATGAACCACCTGAGCCAGATGCCGACCGCATCGACCGCGCCAGCGAATTGAAATTCGTCAAAGATGGCTTTGCGTGGCTGACGGCGTTGTTCCCTCCGCTCGGATTTGCGTTGAGCCAGATGTGGTTGCCGCTATTAGCCTACGCGGTGATTGTTGGCGCACTCGGATCGGCCTTGGCCCGGCTCGGCGTCAACGAGTCGTGGCTGACCCTCATGCTGCTTGCGTTCAACATCTATCTCGGCTTTGAACATTCGACA
Source organism: Hyphomicrobium sp. (assembly GCA_043740265.1). GTDB lineage: Bacteria > Pseudomonadota > Alphaproteobacteria > Rhizobiales > Hyphomicrobiaceae > Hyphomicrobium_B. Next base: position 1,387 of record JAYUCQ010000131.1, on the reverse strand, counting down.
TTGCAGCGCTGGATGCTCGACCGCGCCGGTTGGCCTATGCTCGGCTCCGTCACCGGCAAAACGCTTGCTGAATGCGAACGCCGCTTTTTCGAAACCTGGCTGCCGTCGCAGCCGCTTATCAGGGCGGGCACTGGGAAAACGAGAACTGGTGACGTTCTGCCGCCTAAGCGCCTGCCGTGGTCGATCCCACGGATTGGGGCCTGAGCCCGAGATGCAGCGCGTCGTCATTATCGACTACGGGTCAGGAAATCTGCATTCCGCTGCCAAAGCCTTCGAGCGTGCGGCACGGGAAAGCGAAGCCAACACGGAAATTATCGTCAGCTCGGCTGTCAGCGATCTTGCCCAAGCCGATCGCGTCGTGCTGCCGGGCGTCGGCGCTTATGGCGACTGCAAGCGCGGGCTCGATGCCGTACCGGGACTGCTGGCAACCCTCGACGACGTGGTGCGCGAAAAAGCACGGCCGTTCCTCGGCATTTGCGTCGGCATGCAGTTGATGAGCGAGCGCGGGCGCGAATTTGAAGTAACCGAGGGTTTGGGTTGGATCAAGGGCGACGTGCAGGCGATTGAACCTAACGACAACCCATTGAATGGCCGGGCGCTCAAAATTCCGCACATGGGCTGGAACACGCTGGACGTCGTCACACCGCACGCCTTGCTGAAAGACATTCCAACGGGGCCAGACGGATTACACGCTTACTTCGTGCACTCGTTTCATTTGGCGGCGGCTGACCGGCGTGTTGTCGTGGCGGAAACCGGATACGGCGGGCCGGTGACGGCGATGATTGCTGATAAAAACATCGCCGGCACGCAGTTCCACCCCGAGAAGAGCCAGAAGCTCGGCCTCAAGCTGCTCGCGAATTTCCTGCACTGGACGCCATAAGCGCTGCCATCAAGCCGCTTCCCGCACAACTGCTCCGCGCGAAAATGCCAAAGACTGAGCCGCATTGGCCAGCGCTTCCCACATCATGCGCGGGGCGTTGAAAAGATCTGCGGGTTCTTCGTCCTCGAGGCGGCCCTGAAGCCACTGCATGCGGTTATTGAGCGCCGCTTCCTTGCGGCCGAGTTCATGAACGCGCAATTCATTCGCGTCATCAAAGAGGATCGCGAGGCGCTTCGAAATTTGATCGGCGGTCAACCAGGTTCTGACGTACCAGACGCCATCACCGGCGCGGACGTATTCGCTGGCGATGTAGGGCAGCGAGAATGAGACGGCCCAGGTGTCCTGAGTGGCGGTCTTGGGGGTGTGATGCAGCAGATATGTTTTCATGGGGGCTGTTCCGGGGTGAGAGCGGCGGGGGAGCCATAAGCGGAGGGCCAAAACTTCAAAGGAAGAGAGGGTACGCTTGCCGCTACGCAGCAACGGAACCTGATTTCGTTTTCGCCCGTC
>JAYUCQ010000130.1:0-2279 GCA_043740265.1 Hyphomicrobium sp. | reverse complement strand
TCAATTGAGCCTTATTGGCGCCATAGACCCTTGACGCCATACGCGTCTGCGTACTCCATCATGGTTCCTTACCTCTCCAAAGGCTCAATACTCATGCGCGCTACGACATTTGTGGCTTGTCTTGCTCTGACATTGGCGATGGCCGCGTCCCGCCCGGTTGCGGCCGAGAACGCGCCGCCGCCCGCCAAAGATCGCAATTGCCAAACGGCCCAAGCGTTCGGACCCTGGTTTGAGGATTTCAAGCGTCAAGCGGTGTCAGAGGGTATCAAAGCGCAGACGATCCAGAACGCCATCGGTGGCATGACGCCAGAGCAGAAGGTAATCCGCAGCGACCGGGCGCAGAGTTTCTTTTCGCAAACGTTCGTGGAATTCTACGGCAAGCTCGCCACCGCCAACCGGCTCCAGACCGCGCGCGCTTACGTGCAGAAATATAAGCCGACGTTTGATCGCGCCGAAAAAGAATACGGTGTGCCAGGTGCCGTCATCACCGCGTTCTGGGCGCTCGAAAGTGACTTCGGCTCAGGCATGGGCAACTTGCCGGTGTTGCGCTCGCTCGTGACGCTCGCGTGGGATTGCCGCCGTGGCGAGATGTTCCGCGAAGAATTAAAGGCTGCACTGCGCATCATCGAGCGCGGCGACTTGTCGGCGCAGGAGATGATCGGCTCGTGGGCCGGCGAGTTGGGCCAAACCCAATTCCTCCCGAAGCATTATCTGAACTACGCCGTCGACTATGATGGCGATGGGCGGCGCGATCTCATTCACTCCATCCCCGATATCATCGGCTCAACTGCCAACTTCATCAAAAGTCTCGGCTGGCGCGGTGGCGAACCCTGGATCGAGGAAGTTCGCGTGACTAAAGATTTGCCCTGGGAGCAGGCCGATCTTGCGATTGAGCTGCCCAGGTCGAAATGGGTGGCGTGGGGCATCGCAAGCGCCGACGGTCGGCCGCTCGCCGCCGATGCGCTCAACGCGTCGTTGATGCTGCCGATGGGCCGCAACGGGCCGGCGTTTCTCGCTTACCCGAATTTCAAAGCTTATCTGCAATGGAACCAGTCGCTGACGTACGCGACGACCGCTGCACATTTGGCGGCGCGCGTTGCTGGTGCGCCAGCGCTGGGCCGCGGCAACGGTCAGCCGATCGCGGCATTGAGTTATGAGCAGATCAAAGAGCTGCAGACGATCCTCAATCACCGTGGTTTCGATGTCGGCGAGGCGGACGGCAAGCTCGGCTCTGGCACGCGCAAAGCGGTCAAGAACGTGCAGCAAAAGTTGGGCTTTCCCGCCGACAGCTACCCGACGCCCGATCTCCTCGACGCCCTGCGCCGGAAGGGCTGATCCGAAGGATTTTCATTTTTTTGCTCTGCCGCTCGGTTTTCGGGCCGATATCGCCAGGCTACCTTGGCGAACCTCTTTTTTTATAGCGCGCAACGATGCATTGATGTTCTTTCGCCAGCTTGGGCCGCGGGCCTTTGCGTCTTCAAGCGCATCTTCAAATGCGACGCTGTCCGTTTGTAGGAATACGTCGATGAGATCTTTTGCTTGTATCAGATCTTTGGCCCTTTTCGGCGACAGCGCCTTCCTCTCCTGTGCGATCAAAAGCTTATGGATAGCATAACGGATTGGCGGCGGAACGCTTACAAGCACGCCCGCGCCGTAGAGTGCCACTGCTTCCACGCTCTCATCGCATAAATATTCCATGAATTTCAAAGCTTCCGCCGAGCACTGCAAATCGTCGATCAAAATAGGTGACTTTCGTCCTCGGCCAAACTTCGTGAGAATATCCACCTGGAAATTATTCGCAGCTTTAAATCCTTTCGGAAGCGTGTCCTCTCTACTCATGTGCGCTTTGAACGTTGGGTCTGCCCTTCGCAGTATTTTTTCAAGGTCCTGGGGCTCGCTGTTAGCAACGAACGACGAGACGAGTAGGTCCGCATCATTCGTCATTAGGGCACTTGAGGGAAGATATGCGCCCACGAGGCACGGGTATGTTTGATAGGCTGCGGTACCAATCAACAGAACACCCTGTTTGAAGAGTCCGGAGTTTGCGACCGCTTCCAAGACTTTTCCTAAAGGCAGCGATGGGCCTGGAATGTAAGCCTTCTTGAGAGCAGAAACCGTCGTTCGTAGACCTCTGGCATTTTCCGCCGCTTGACGAATTTCAGCAGCTTTTGATTGTGCTTCTGGATCGTCACCCCGGCCAAGTGACCTCTGCCGTCGCGTCGATCCGTCTTTCGTCGTGACGTACAGGTATTCTTGTCCTTTGATTTTTCGTGTTGATA
>JAYUCQ010000129.1:0-2280 GCA_043740265.1 Hyphomicrobium sp. | reverse complement strand
GCGCCGATCAGGACACCGACAGCGCCGCAGCGTTTTATGGCGCAGCCTTGGATCGCGACCCGTCTAACGACGTGCTTTTGGAACAGGCGTTCCAGATGGAAACGCTCGGTGGTCACTGGGACCGCGCCATTCCGCTGGCCGAAAAACTGGCCGCGACGCAGCCATCGCACCGCATGTCACATTTTCTGCTCGGCGTGCAGTCTTTTAAATCCGGCGATTACACCAAAGCCGACGATCATTTCAAAGCTGCATCGGAAAACCCAATCGGCGAATTGACGGCGGCCATTGCGCGGGGCTGGACGAAGCTTGCGGCCGGAGACGCTGCTGGCGCCTTGCAAGTGGTCGATCTGCCCAAGCAGCCGGAGTGGGCGCAGTTTTATCTGCGTTATCATCGCGCTCTGATTGCCGACATCGCGGGCCGCAAGGCTGACGCGCGGACTTCGTTCGAGAAGATGTTCCGTCAAGACGGCCGCACCTTGCGGACGTCTCTTGCATACGCCCAGCACGCCGCCCACTACGGCGACATGAAGCTCGCCAAACAGATATTGAAAGAGCAACTTGATAAGTCGCAGGGTGAGCCGCATCCGCTGGCGAAAGACCTGCGTGCCCGTCTCGACACCGCAGAAAAAATCCCTCTGCTTTTGACAACGCCCGCCGATGGCATTGCAGAAGTCTTTTACGGTCTCGGCGAAGCACTGACCGGCGAGGGCGGCGTTAGTCTTGGTACGCTCTATTTGCAGATGGCTCTGTACGCCAAGCCAGATCACGCGTTTGCACTCGCAGCTCTCGCCAGCGCCCAGGAAACGGCGCGCCGCTACGACGAAGCCATAGGCACCTACGACAAAATTCCGCATGGCACCGCGCTGCAGAACGCCATCGATATTCGCAAGGCCTTCAATCTCAATTCGCTTGAGCGATCGGATGAAGCCAAGACCCTGCTTGAGCAATTGGCCAAGAAAGACCCAAAGGACATCCGCCCGCTCGAAGCGCTTGGCAACATCGCTCGGGCCCGCAAGAATTTCCCGGAAGCGGTCAGCTATTTTTCGCGCGCCATTGCGCTCATCGCCAAGCCGGACACGCGCCATTGGGGTTATTATTATGCCCGTGGCACGGCATTTGAGCGGATGAAGAACTGGCCCGCGGCCGAAACCGACTTGAAGAAGGCGATGCAGTTGGCGCCCGACCAGCCGCTCATTCTCAACTACCTCGGTTACTCCTGGATCGACCAGGGCAAGAATATGAAAGACGGCATGAAGCTGATCGAAAAGGCCGTTCAGTTGAAGCCGGACGACGGCTACATCGTCGATAGCTTGGGCTGGGCCCACTATAAGCAGAACAACTTCAAGGATGCCGTGAAGTATCTTGAGCGCGCTGTCGAAATCAAACCCGAAGACCCAACGCTGAACGACCATTTGGGCGACGCGTTGTGGCAGGTCGGGCGCGAACGCGAAGCTAAGTTCCAGTGGGGCCAGGCGCTGTCGCTAAACCCTGAACCGGAAGACGTCGATAAGATCAAGGCCAAGTTCGAGCGCGGATTGCCGCCAAAGGCCGACGCAAAGGCCGGCATCAAAAATCGTGAAGCGCAGCGCTTTGAATCCAGCCGCCGCCGCAGTGAAAACCGGCCCGCGCACCGCGCGGTGGAGTAAACTGGCTGCGGTATTTGTCTGTGGAAATTGAAACGGGCGCATCAAGCGCCCGTTTTGCTGTATGGCAATCGCGATGACCACATTCCATGAAACCGCACCCGCCAAGGTCAACCTCACGCTCGACGTCTTAGGCCGGCGCACAGACGGTCCATTTGCCGGCTATCATGATATCGCCAGTCTCGTTGCCTTCGCGCGTGATGCGGCGGATGAGGTGACGCTCGAAACGTCGAAAGCCGTTGGATCAGAGGTGTCAGGCCCGTTTGGCGCCACGATCTCTGGCCGCAACTTGATTGACGTAACGCTGGCCAAGCTTGCACACGCGGCTCCTGGGCTAAACCTCGGCCACGTTCACCTCATCAAAAATCTCCCTGTGGCCGCGGGCATCGGTGGCGGGTCGGCGGATGCCGCTGCCGTCTTGCGCGCTGTGCGCCGCGCCAACCCGGACCACGCGCGTTCTGTTGATTGGCATGCACTCGGCCGCTCGCTCGGTGCCGACGTTCGCGTGTGTTTTGAAAACAGCGCAGCCTGGATGACAGGTATCGGCGATCAGGTTCAGCCCCTACAAAATGTTCCGCGGCTGACTGCCGTCCTCGTCAATCCGCTGCAACCGATGCCCGCGGACAAGACTGCACAA
>JAYUCQ010000128.1:0-5592 GCA_043740265.1 Hyphomicrobium sp. | reverse complement strand
ACAATGTCGAAAACCTGTTCGCGCGTGCCCGTGCTCTCAACCTCGATGACAATGCGCTGGCAAAGTCCATCCTTGAGCATTTTGCAGAACTCAACAATCTGTTCGAGGAAGCCGTTTACAGCGACGAAATTAAGTCGCGTATGCTGAAGCTTCTCGCCGAGCTTGGCATCGATAAAAAGAACGACAGCAAATTCGTCATTTTGCGCGAAAACCGCGGGCAGCTCATCAGCACTTCGAAGCTCAGGGGCGCGCGCATCGTCGCCAATCGCCGCGCCGATTGGGTCGGCTGGCTTGAAATGAAAACCGACATCATCAACGGCGTTGCCACACGGAATACGGCGCAGGTGATCCGCGACGTCAACGCCGATGTTCTGGCCGTCATGGAATGTGAAGGCCGCCACGCGTTGCAACAGTTTTCGCATCAATTGTTGCCCGATGTTGGCGGAGTAGCTTACGACAACATCATGCTGATCGACGGTAACGATGATCGCGGCATCAACGTCGGACTGTTGACCAACCGCGGCTATCACATCGGTTGGATGCAAAGCCACGCCGACGACAAAACCACGCTCGGCGACCACGTCTTCAGCCGCGATTGCCCCGAATTCGGCGTGCGCACGCCAAAGCGGGAAACAGTTTGGGTGCTGGTCAATCACTTCAAGAGCAAAGGCTATGGCGCGCAAGACCAGTCTGACCGCAAGCGCTGGCTACAGGCCGAAGCCGTGCGCCGGATCCTTGAGCGGCTTGAAGCTGAGAAAGCCAGCTTGATTGCTGTGTTGGGCGATTTGAATGACACCCCCGATAGCGCGCCGCTGCACCCGCTTCTCGCAGAAAGCGGTTTCAAGGATATCTCGCAGCACCCGGCTTTTCAGGGTGATGCCAACCCCGGCACGTTCGGACGCGGCTCGGCGCGCGACAAGATCGACTACATTTTGTTGTCACCGGCGCTGTTCGCGCGTGTCACAGGCGGCGGCATCTGGCGCAAGGGTGTTTGGGGACCCAACAAGAAACCAGCGTGGGAGGTTTATCCGGAAATGAAAACATCGTTTCATGCCGCGTCTGATCATGCCTGTCTGTTCGCGGATATCGATATTTAGGGGAGGAAACCCTTGTCGAGGTCGAGGGCTTGACGGGCAATTTGTTTGTCCCGCGCATCAAGATGTGTGGCCGTCCAAGCCAGGTGCGTTCCGGCGTCTTCGGATGAACGCGATTTCAGCAAGATACTGATATGTTCGCCGGCTTTGAGCGCAATCGGATCCAGCAGCGGAAAATAGAGCTGTTCCCAATGCGTGCGCGGTGCGCCGGGAGCCGTCGATAGAACCGGACCGGGTTTTAAATCCGCAGTCCACCAGCAAGCGAAACCATAAATCGTTTGTGGCTTAGCAGACGTCCATTTGGCTTCGCCCTTGCGCGTGCTCTTGGACTCACGCGTCAGATCAACGCGATCCCAAACGGCTGCGTTTCTGCCGCCGTCGAGCAATTCGTTGGCGGCGAGTGTGCGGACGTAGGCATTGTTGAAGCTCATCGTTTGCGCGATCCCGAAATCAAGCCCGTTGCCAACGTGGCTCCAGGCGCGCAGTTCGTCGTCGATGCGGGACGCAATCACTGGGGCAACGCTTTGGGCGATGGACGACGGTACGACCATTCCACCCGGCTTCAGGAAGCGGCGGCGCGCATCGTTCAATGTATCAATGATGTTTTCTTCAAGGGCGTAGTTGCCGAGCGTTTCTGACACGATGACATCGGCCTGCAAGCGACCGGTGAATTCCGTCGAGTGGCACGGAATGAGAAGGCAATTTTTGGCCCGGTTGGCTTTGAGGATTTTTTCAGCAACGCCTGCGACGGCTGCGGTCTCGAACAGATAAACGGATTTCGCGCCGAGTTTCGATGCCATCAGACCGAGCAGCCCCGTGCCCGCGCCAATGTCGGCAACCACGGTCTTGCCGGGCACGATGACTGCCTTCAACGCCGCATAGAACGCCTCGTTGCGGACGTGGTCGGCGATGAGTGTGCGATGGTATTCGATGCGCATGTCTATAACTTCAAATGGCGGCCGCGGATTTGGTAGAGCGTCAAGGCCGTTGCAATCGCGAGGTTGAGGCTGTCGAGGTGCCCGCTCATTGGAATTTTGACGCGGCGACTGCAGGCTGCCGCGACGTCGTCCGAGAGCCCCGGCCCTTCGCTGCCCATGACAACAAGTTCGGGGCCGCGATAACTCACTGCACGAAAGTCTTCCGTCGCGTCGAGATGGGTTGCAACAACATCGCCCGGCCACTGAGCGGCAAGTGCGATAAAAGCGCCCCGCTCCATTTTGACAATCGGCATGGCGAATATTGAACCCATTGTCGCGCGGATGGCCTCGATAGAATACGGATCGCAGCATGTTCCAACGAGAATAACGCCGGAAACGCCGACCGCATCGCAGGTGCGAATAATCGTACCGAGATTGCCGGGGTCGCGAATATCTTCCAACGCCAGCCAGGTGGAGTGTTTGGCGAGTTGGTTCGACTGAGGCGGCGGCGCTAATCTTTGCTTGAAAACGCCGAGCACGGTTTGCGGATTGTCTTTCGACGCCAGCTTCGCCAGCACCGCTTCTGAAACTTCGAGAACTTCAGCGCTTTCTTTCAAAGTCCAGACAACAAGCCCGCGCACAATGCCGCTATCATTAGTGCCCGCCTGATAGACTAGCGTCTCTGGAGCGAAGCCGTGATCGCGGGCGGTGACAAGCAGCGACGCTCCTTCGGCAACAAACAATCCCGTTTCCTTGCGGACCTTGCGCATTTCCAAAGCGCGGATGGCTTTGATCCGGTCGTTCGTCAGGCTGGTGATGACCTTGGGCACGGTCATGGGTTGCTGCTCCAGCGCACAAACAATGACGTTGGAACGGACGGGCCGCTTTTTGCTTGGATGGCGAGTTCACCGCGATCGTAAGTGCCGCCTTTGCCCTTAAGCGTGTCGCGCATCAATTGATCGAATGCCAGGGCCGAAGCGCGGATGGCGTAGACGGTGAGCACCATCGCGGCGCTATTGGGGGCGAGCAGCTTGGCGCAATCGTTCAGCAACTGAGGCAAGTCGGTGAACAAGTCCCAGACTTCGCCCTCGGGGCCGCGGCCGAACTTCGGCGGATCAACGAGGATGACGTTATAGGTTTTGCCGCGGCGCACATCACGCGCGACGAACTTCGCCGCGTCATCGACAATCCAGCGCACTTTGGCGGCGTCGAGTTTGGAGGCCGATTGATTTTCGCGGCCCCAAGCGATGGCTTTTTTCGACGCATCGACGTGGGTCACTTCAGCGCCAGCCTTCGCCGCCAGCAAAGACGCCGCGCCCGTGTAGCCAAACAGATTGAGCACGCGCGGCGTCTCGCCTTTAATTTTTGCGATCTCGGCCAGCATCCACTGCCAATGCGGATACTGCTCGGGAAAGAGGCCCACATGCCAGAGGCCTGACAGTTTGCACAACATAGTTACGTCATCGATCTTCACCGGCCAAGTTTCCGGCACTGGCTTGTCGATGCGCCACTTGCCCTTTTCGTCGTCCTCGCCTGATGCTGAGAACACGGCGTTGGCTTTGGCCCATTCAGGCTTAGCGAGGCGCGGTTGCCAAAGCGCTTGCGGTTCCGGGCGATCGACAATGATTTTGCCGAAGCGCTCAAGTTTGCGCCCGCTGCCTGCGTCCAGCAGCGTGTAGTCCGGAAAGCCGGATGAGGTAATGAGTGAGAGGCTGTTTGACGGCATCGGGCGCGGCGCATTCCTGAATGATTTTGTGACGCGCCTTTAGCACGATTGCGCCGCGATGGCAGGGGGCGGCGTGCGAGGTGATTGAACTGGCGCGCCGCAAACCCCAGTTTACTTCATTTGATCGGCCATAACGGCGATGGTGCGCTGGTAAACTTGCGCCTTGTTCCACTCGGCAATAACGCCGAAATTCGACGAGCCGGGCTGATAACCGCCACCTGCCGACCAGCCGTGGGCTTTGAGGAAGTTCGCCGTGGACGCCAACACGTCCGGTACGCTGTTAACGAGATCGCGGCGGCCGTTACCGTCAAAATCGACCGCAAAGTTAAGATAGGCCGCTGGCAAAAACTGCGTCTGACCGATTTCGCCAGCCCAGCCGCCGCGAAGCTGCCCGGCACTCATATCACCGCGATCGACGATACCAAGTGCCGCCATCAACTGATCGTCAAAGAAATCGGCGCGGCGGCAGTCATATGCGAGTGTTGCAAGCGCTTGCACAATTGAGAAGCCTTGACCGCGATCGGCGCCATAGTTGGTCTCCAAGCCCCAGATAGCGACGACAACTTCAATCGGCACGCCGAAACGTTTTTCGATGCGGTCGGCCAACGCACGATTTTTATTGATCCAGCCGCGGCCATGACTGATGAGCGAACCTGAAACGCGCCGCGCATAGAAATCTTGAAAGCTCAGTTTGAATGAGTGCTGGTTGCGATCGCGTTGAATGACTTTGCTGTCATAGCCGATGCCGTTGAGCGCACTTGAGATTGTGCCTTTGGAAATTCCGTCTGATGCCGCGCGGCCTCTGAAATCTTGCAGCCAGTTGTCAAACCCGCCGGCACCGTTTCCGCATTTGGCGGCAGCGGGCGTAGCGGCCAGTGCCAAAAACAACGCCAACGCGGCTCCTGCGCGACGAGGCTGGGCGTGGAGACGGCTGATCATGTGGAACTCCTAGTTACTCAAACAGAAAACGACTACAGCCCGAAAGGCGTCAATCTGAAGACGGACGATGTTTTAATCCAAATCCTCGACCACCGCCTGGGCGCCACCCTTTATCCGTTGCGACAAAGCGGCTTCGATAAAGACATCAATATCGCCATCGAGAACTTCGGGAGGGTTGGTGGAGGTGGCACCCGTGCGCAGATCCTTCACCAGCTGATACGGCTGCAAGACATACGACCGGATCTGATGACCCCAGCCGACGTCGGTCTTCGCCGCCTGCTCGGCGTTGGCCTTGGCTTCGCGGCGTTTCAATTCTTGCTCATAGAGCCTCGCTTTCAGCCGGTTGAAAGCAATCTCTTTGTTTTGATGCTGCGAGCGCTGTTCCTGCGCAAAGATGACGATGCCTGACGGCTTATGCACGAGACGGACAGCAGACTCCGTTCTGTTGACGTGCTGACCACCAGCGCCGGATGACCGCGCAAATGAAATATCGACGTCCGACATATTGATTTCGACATCGATGGTGTCGTCGATGACGGGATAGACGGTGACAGAGGCAAAACTTGTGTGACGGCGCGCATTCGAGTCATACGGCGAAATCCGCACGAGGCGATGCACGCCCGCCTCGGTCTTCAACCAGCCGAATGCGTTCTCGCCTTCAATTTCGAAGGTCGCAGATTTAATGCCGGCAACTTCGCCGTCGCTCTGATCAATGAGCTTGACCTTGTAGCCGCGCCGCTCGCTCCAGCGCAGATACATGCGCGCCAGCATGGAGGCCCAGTCCTGACTTTCCGTGCCGCCAGCGCCGGCGTGAACTTCGACGTAGGTGTTCATGCTGTCGGCTTCGCCCGATAACATGGCTTCAACCGAGCGGCGGTGCGCCTCAAGGTCGATGCGCTTCAGCGCGGCTTCACCT
>JAYUCQ010000127.1:0-13853 GCA_043740265.1 Hyphomicrobium sp. | reverse complement strand
TCGACTGGAACGGGTACCGTGGCGTTTTCGAGGAAGAAGCGTCTAAGGTCCTCGGTCGCGATGTCCGCGTTGGTGGTGCTGTCAACGTCCAGTTTTTGCCGACGCCCTATGTGCGTTTCGAAAAAGTTCGCTTGGCGGACCCCACAGGCCAAACCGGTGAACCGTTTGTCCGGGCTGACAGCTTTACGATGCGGCTCTCCGGTCCGGCTTTGCTGCGTGGCGTTCTGGAAGCCAATGAGATTGAATTGCAGCGCCCGGTGCTGACGCTGGCACTCGACGGCAAAGGCGGCGGCAACTGGTCTAGCGTCGAGATCAAGCCGGGTGCGTTGCCGTTTGTACCGCAGGACGTGGCTTTGCATTCCGTCAAGATCGTGGATGGCGCGGTCGCTCTCTTTAACGCCGAGTCGCAAGCGATTGGACGGGCTGAAGCCGTCAATGGCGAGTTCTCTGCAGATGCGCTGAAGGGACCGTTTAAGTTCAAGGGGCAGGCGAACTGGTCGGGCGAGACGCGCGACATCAAGTTTGCGACCACCTTGCCGGAAGCCAGCGGCGCGTTTCACGTCAAAGCCAGTGTTCGCGCCACGAAGTCTGCGTCGACCTATATGCTGGATGGGCGCGTTGAGGATTTATCCGGCACGCCCCACCTGACCGGCGAATTGACGGGCAAGCTGCCGCTGGCAGCCGGTGGCCCCGCGACCGAGGGCCAAACTGCAAGCGAGCCGCCCGTCTTAGATCTCAAATCTCAAGTTGAAGCCGACACATCGGGTGCCAAGGTTTCAGACATCGCACTCTCCCTCGACAACGCCGCAGAGCCGCAATTGATTTCCGGGGCAGCAACGGCAGTTTGGGGCAAAGAGCAGCGGCTTGATATCGCGCTGACGTCAAAGTGGCTTGATCTCGACCGCCTCGCAGGCGCGGGCCAAGACAGCGCCACGTTCGTTAAGGTCAAGCGGCTGGGGTTGTCGTCGCTGCGCTCGCTTGCTGGTGAAGGTGATGGCATTGCGGCAGCAAAACTTGACGTCGATCAGGTCAAACTCGGCGGCGAGACGACGGGCGGATTAAAAGTCGATGCGGAACGGCGCGGCGGCGCGGTGCGATTGAAGGAACTGAAAGCCGGTCTGCCGGGCGGGTCACGTCTCGATCTCAGTGGAGATCTTCACGAAGAAAACGGCAATGTCCGTTTTGCCGGGAGTGGCTTCGTTCGCGGCACCAATTTGGCCCGGCTGCTCTCGTGGGCCGCCAAGTCCGGCGCAAATCTTGATGTTAAAGCCGATGGGTCATTTTCTGCCGAGGGCAAAATCGTTGCCGATGACGCGCGCTTTGAATTGACCGAGGCTTCGGCGGATATTGGCGGCAGATCATTCTCGGGTGATGTGCTGATTAGCGGTGAAGGACGCCGCAAAGTTGCGGTCACGCTGGAAGCGGCGCGTCTCGATAGCAGCGAATTGTTTCCTGAAACGTCTCGCGCTCTTGAAGACAATCTGCGCCGCGCCTTTGGGTTCAGTCCGGGCACTGGTGCAGCAACTCCGGTGCCACAGGCGGTGTCAACCGCGGGTGACGCAAAAGCCACCGCTGAAGCTGGTGATATTAGCATTCGCGTCTTGGCCGGAGAACTCAAACACGGCTCTCAGGTTTTCAAAAACGTCGATGCGACGGTTGGGCTTGATGGCGGCACCATCCGCATTCCATCGGCGAAATTTACGACGGCGGCTGGTCTCACCGCCAGCATCGAAGCCCGCATCGACAACGCTGCAACCGAGCCAAAAGGCACACTGGCTTACGATCTGGTGGCGCGCACGCACGATGCGGTCAATGATTTCGCGGTCATTTCTGGTCTAAGCAGCATCTTGCCGCCAGGACGATTGGCTGCAACGAACCAAGCCAAGCTTGCGGGCCTTGTCCGGCTCGGAGCCCGCGGCAACGCCACGGCTGATGTGACCGTCGATGGCACGATTGAAATAGCGCAACTTTCAGGCCAAGCCGAATTTGATTCAGGCTTATCAGCATGGCGCAGCGCGCCGAGCCGTATCCGGTTGACGGCGCGTGCGCCCGCATTGATGCCGTTGCTTGATGCGTTCGGACTTGTTGCAGGGCCGGTATCGCCGCCGGGAGCGCATGAGGCGGAACTTGTTTTTGCAAGCACCGGTATTCTGGCTTCGGGGTCCGCAGCACTGGCAGAACTATCCGCCCCTGGCTTTGAGGCGTCTTACAAGGGCCGCATGGCATTACCTGCTGGCGCAGCCATGAACCTTGCGGGCGCAATTCAGCTAAAAGCCGATGACGCACGCGATGTCTTGGCGGCAGCAGGTACGACGAGTCGGGAAGGCTTGGGGGGTGTACCCATCGAGGGGATTATTGACGTTTCACGCGATGGCGAGAACTGGCGGCTTGCGTCACGCCGTCTTGGTGCCGGCAGGTCTGTGCTGAGCGGTGCTGCCAGCATAACCCAGAGTGAAACGGGACCAGCGGCTGTGACAGCTGACGTGCAAGCCGACACGGTCACAGTGGCCGGGTTGATGGCGGCCGTTGCTGGCAAATCATCGGACGCTGGTGAAACGGCTCAGCCAGAGTCTTTAGCGGCTGGATCGCAAGGCAATATCTGGCCCAACGGCGGCTTTTCCAAAGATAGCTTACAGTCCCTCACAGGTGACATTCGCGTCAAGTTTGTGACGTTGAATGTGCAGGACGGATTGTCGGCCCACAACGGCGGCTTCAAGATTTCGCTCGCACCCGGCAAAGCGGCAATAACGGATTTGACAGGCACGGCAGCAGGCGGGCGCTTGGGCGGAACCATCCAGCTTGCGAATGCCGCCACGGGAACGGCGCTCGACGTTACGCTCAAAATTGACGGCGCAGAGCTCACACAACTTGGCGCAACGGCGCGCGGAAAAGCCAGCGTTGACCTCAAGGGCAGCGCACAAGCGCAGAGCCCGGCTAGTCTGATCACGGCATTGTCAGGTTCGGGTGCTGTGACGCTTGACGGGGCTCACCTCGCGGTGCCTGGTCCAACGACGGGTGCGAGTGTCGTCGCCTCCGTCCTCAGCAACAAACTTGCAAACGAGCCCGAAGACGTCGCAGAGGCATTGCGCGTTGCGGCGGTTGCCACCACGACGAACATGGGCGCGCGAACGATACCGTTCGCGATCAGCGGCGGCGTGGTGAAGCTCGATCCCGTCAGTCTTGAATCGGCCGATGGCACTGCGACCGGGATCACCGTGGTCGATCTTGCGGCCATGAAGATGGATAGCGCTTGGCGGCTTGCCCCGGTTGTCCAGCCGTTGGCTGCTCCGGCAGAGCCGCTGCAAGGCTGGGTAACACCAGCGGCCAAGGCTCCGCTGCCGCCTGCGTCCATCGTTTACACCGGACAATTGGCGAACCTCAAAGCCGTCGCGGTCAACGTCGACGCTGCAGACTTCCAGCGCGAACTGGCCGTGCGCATGGTCGAGCGCAATCTCGAGGAACTTGAGCGGCTGAAACTTCAAGATCAGCAGCGCGCCCGCCTTGAGTTAGAGCGCCGCCAGGCCCTTGAAGCTGAACGTGTAGCAGCAGCTGCTGCTGTGGCCGCAGCGAAGGCAGCCGCCGCTGCTGGCGCGCAACAAGCGACTGTCCCACCTGCTGTGCTGCCGCCTGTGCTGCCAGAATCTGCCGGTACGTCTGGCGTGCCCGCAGCCGGTTCGCCGCCCGTGGCAACGGGGTCCGTTCCGGCCGTCAATGGACAACAGGCGGCTCCGCCCATGCAGCAAGGCACGATCACGATTGAACCTGACCCGCAGGCGACTGCCGTGGCGGCACCTGCACCGATTGTGCCGGCGGGAGAGCGCTTGCCGCCTGCTGCACGGCCGCAGCCCGCGCGAGCACCGGTGTCCCGGCCAACTCCACCACGGCGCACGTCGTCGGACGAAGTTCGCCGTTCACTCGGCGGATATCCGTGAGGATTTTGCGCGTTCGGTCATCCGCTGCAGCAGCCAGACTCTGACGGCGCTTGAGAGCCCGGCACCGCCGCGATTCTTATCAATGGAGGCGATCAAGGCGGCGAGCGGAATGCGGTCTTCTGCGGCAGCGTCTTTCAGGGCAGACCAGAAGGCAGCCTCAAGCGATATCGACGTTCGGTGGCCGTCAATCGAGAACGAGCGTTTGACCGGGCGTGTCACGAGACGTTGCCGGGGTCTAAGTCATCGTGGTTGTCATCGAGCCGTGGCTCCAGCTCCGCGCCATCGAGCGCCTTCGACTTAGCGCGCTCATCGTTGGATGCGTTTTCCTTATCGGCTTTTGTGCGGCCGAAGCGGACGCGGTTTTCCTGCGCCTGCTTTGCCGCGTCTGCACGATCGCGGGCTTTGCGGAACTTGTTGAGATTGACGATGTCAGCGGTCATGGGAATTTTTGTTTTGCTTTCGATGCAGGACGGGGAGGCTGTGCTCGCGCCAGATTCTCGCACCACAAACCGTGCTTTTGTAGGTGTCGATTGCTAGATTTTGTGGCTTCGCGATTTTCTTCTCGCCATGCGGCGGCACGCGAATCCGCAATCACGGGGTCTTCGCATCCATAGCGGCGGAGAGCATTTTCCAAGGCATCGTTGAGGTCGATGCCCTTATTCCGGGCGCGTTCGAGTAGATCGCTGTCGATGCGCAGTGATACCTTGCCTTTTTTACCCATCCACCACTCCATCGAGACGCGAAGTACATATCACATTCTCAAGCCTTACGCATCCGGTCCGATCATGTTTTCCGGCCGGACGATGGCGTCGAAGTCGGTCGCGGAAATGCCGGCCTTGATCGCTTCTTCTTTCAAGGTCGTGCCGTTTTTATGTGCCGTCTTGGCGATTTTGGCGGCGAGGTCGTAGCCGTATTTCGGCGCCAGCGCGGTCACGAGCATTAGAGATCTGTCGAGCGCGGCTTTAATGTTGTCCTCGCGGGCTTCGAGACCAGTCACGCAGTTGTCAGTGAATGAGCGCGCCGCATCGCTCAACAATCGCACTGATTGAAGGAAATTGTAGGCCATGACCGGGTTATAAACGTTGAGTTCAAAGTGGCCCTGCGATCCGGCGAAGGTGATGGCGGCGTTGTTACCGAAAATGTGGACGCAGACTTGGGTCATGGCCTCGCACTGTGTCGGGTTAACTTTGCCCGGCATGATCGATGAGCCGGGCTCGTTCTCCGGCAACGCTAATTCGCCAAGGCCTGAGCGCGGGCCGGAACCAAGAAAGCGAATGTCGTTGGCAATCTTGAAGAGCGCCGCGGCCGCCGCGTTTATGGCGCCGTGCGAGAACACCATTGCGTCGTGTGCCGCTAGTGCCTCGAACTTGTTGGGTGCGGTTACGAACGGCAAATGTGTGATTGCAGCGATCCGTGCAGCGACGCCCTCGGCAAAGCCCTTCGGCGCGTTGAGTCCTGTGCCGACTGCGGTGCCGCCTTGGGCGAGTTCGTAAAGCCCTTCCAGCGTCTGCTTGATGCGATGGATGGACGATGAGACTTGCGCCGCATAGCCACCAAACTCCTGGCCAAGCGTCAACGGTGTCGCGTCTTGCGTATGCGTGCGGCCGATCTTGATGATGTGGTTAAAGTCAGCTGATTTCTTTTTCAAAGCCGCGTGGAGATGGGCGAGTGCCGGCATCAGCGCGTGCGTCACCTGTTCAGCGCAGGCGATGTGCATCGCCGTTGGATAGGTGTCGTTCGAAGATTGCGCCATGTTGACGTGATCGTTCGGGTGTACCGGCTTTTTCGACCCCATCACCTGCCCAAGCATTTCAATGGCGCGGTTCGAAATCACCTCGTTGGCGTTCATGTTGGATTGTGTGCCTGAGCCGGTCTGCCAGACGACGAGCGGGAAATGATCATCGAGCTTGCCGTCGATGACTTCCTGTGCCGCCTTGACGATGGTCTCGCCGAGTTTCGCGTCGAGCTTGCCAAGCGCCATGTTGGTTTCAGCCGCTGCCCGCTTGACGATGCCGAGCGCGCGGACGATGGGAGCCGGCTGCTTTTCCCAGCCGATCTTGAAATTGCCGAGTGATCGTTGGGCCTGAGCACCCCAGTAGCGGTCAGCCGCAACTTCGATAGGTCCAAAGGTATCGGTTTCGGTACGGGTCTTGGTCATGTGTGGATTCGCTCTGGTGCGTGTTTCGAAGTTTGCTGCCGATAGCACGGGCGTGTTGCGCTGGCGAGTATAGGCCGGCGAGATTGAGCAGGCGGGCGCGCTTCAGCAGGCGGGCGCTCTTCAGCAGCAGCGGCTAATTTTGCCGCCGTTGGCACCATAGCGGCTCGCTTGGCGTTCGCGGAAGAAGTCATCATAGCTCATGATAGCTTCGCCGGGATGCTGGGCTTGGCGATGCGCAACATAGGCGTCATAGTCCGGCACGCCGACCATCAATCTGGCTGTTCGAATAAGCCCGCTGCTGAGCTTGGATACAAATAAAGCGCCGCGCTTGTGCATCGTTTTTACTCCGCCGCCACGGCCGAAAGGCCGCCGGTTTCGCTGGCTGTGATGTGCGGCGTATCAAGCGCTTTCAAAATTGTCGCGATGGCGAAGCCGATCATGGTGATCACCAGCGTGACGAGAAGGATGGTCATGCCGGCGTTCAACTGATTGTTGAAAATAACGCGGCCCATCTGCGAGATGTCTTTTGCGGGGGCAAGGACTTTTCCGTCCGCCAGCGCCGTTGAATACTTTTGCGCTTGCGCCAAGAACCCAATCGCCGGATTGGCATCGAAGATTTTATGCCAGCCCGCCGTCAGCGTGCAGATCGCGACCCAGACAGCAGGCACTGCCGTGACCCAAGCGTAGTGCTCACGTTTCATTTTGACGAGCACGACGGTGCACAGCGTCAGCGCGATGCAGGCCAGCATTTGATTGGCGATGCCGAACAGTGGCCACAGCGTGTTGATACCACCCAGCGGATCGACGACGCCTTGATAAAGGAAGTAGCCCCATCCGGTCACTGCAAGTGTGGTCGCAGCGATATTAGCGGTCCAGGATTTGGTATCCTTGAAGGCAGGTGCGAAGGATCCAAACAGATCCTGGATCATGAAGCGGGCGACGCGCGTACCAGCGTCAATCGTCGTCAGGATAAACAGCGCCTCGAACAGAATGGCGAAGTGATACCAAAACGCCATCATGGCTTTGCCGCCGATGGCCGTCGATAAGATCTGCGCCATGCCAACCGCGAGCGTTGGTGCGCCACCGGTACGTGACAAGATCGTGGCTTCGCCAACGCTTTTTGCGGCGTCCGACAGCATGTCGGGTGTCACCGTGAAGCCCCAGCCGGAAATGGCGGCGGCGGCCGTCTCAGGCGTGGTGCCGAGGAGTGCGGCGGGCGCGTTCATGGCAAAATAGACGCCAGGCTCCAACGAGCACGCGGCGATCAAAGCCATGATCGCGACGAAGCTTTCCATCAGCATGGCGCCGTAGCCGATGACACGGGCATTCAGTTCATTGTCGAGCATTTTCGGCGTCGTGCCGGACGAGACGAGGGAATGAAATCCTGAGACTGCGCCGCAGGCAATCGTAATAAACAGGAACGGGAATAGCGAACCGGCAAACACCGGCCCGGTGCCGTCGATGAATTTCGTCACCGCCGGCATTTTCAAATCCGGGCTGACAAACAAAATTCCGAGCGCGAGGCCGAGGATCGTTCCGATTTTCAAAAACGTTGAGAGGTAATCGCGAGGCGCAAGAAGCACCCAGACGGGCAGCACGGAGGCGATGAAACCGTAAGCGATCAGCATCCACGACAGTTCAACGCCGGAGAACGTGAACATCGGCCCGAGGACAGGATCAGCGGCGACGTAGCCGCCATAGACGATGGAAGCCATAAGCAGCGCGAAACCGATCAGCGACATCTCACCAATGCGGCCGGGGCGGAGGTAGCGGCCATAAACGCCCATCAACAAGGCAATCGGAATAGTGGCTGCGACGGTGAAGGTGCCCCACGGGCTTTGCGCCAAGGCTTTGACGACGACGAGCGCGAGAACTGCCAACAAAATGACCATGATCATCAGCACGCCCGCCATGGCAATTGTGCCGGCGGTTTGTCCCATCTCGGCGCGGATCATGTCGCCGAGTGAGCGCCCATCGCGGCGCGTCGAAGCCCAGAGTACGACGAAATCTTGAACGGCGCCTGCGAAGACAACCCCAACCAGCAGCCACAACGTTCCGGGCAGATAACCCATCTGCGCGGCGAGGACCGGGCCGACCAGCGGACCGGCGCCGGCGATCGCTGCGAAGTGGTGGCCAAAGAGGACGTTGCGGTCGGTTGGGCAATAGTCGAGGCCGTCGTTAAAGCGGACGGCTGGCGTTGGCCGGGAGCCGTCGAGCTGCAGAACGCGATTAGCCAGAAAGAGCGAATAGAACCGGAAAGCCAGCAGGTAGACGCAGGTCGCAGCTGCAACAAGCCAGATGGCGTTGATCGTTTCGCCCCGCGACAGGGCCACCACCGCCAAAGAAACCGCACCAAGAATGGCGATGGCCAACCAACCGAGATTGTCCTTAATTTGCGTCATGGGGGCACGTTTCCAAGGGATTCGATGAAATCTGGTGCGAACTCTACATCCGTTTGCCCGCCCCCGTCTCTATCGGGCGGCGTGCTGTTAACCTCCCCTCCTTGCCTCCCCTCAGGCCCGCAAAATCGCCGCAAGAGCCAAATCGGCCATTTGTGCTATATTGGTTTTTTCAGGAGCGCGATGACCCATGGCGACGGCAACGAAAAAACCCCCTGCGGCGGCAAAAACGGCGAAGCCCGCCAAGCCGGAGGTGAAGCCAGCCGCCAAGGCCGCCAAGCCCGAGCCGAAAGCCACTGCCAAACCGGCAGCAAAGGCCGCCGCCAAAGCGCCAGCGAAGTCGCGGGCCAAAAAGGTCGTCGAGCCGCCACCGCCCGTTGTTTACGTCAGCGCCTACAGCGTCGGCAACAAGGTCACGCATCCATCATTTGGCGACGGCAAGGTGATGTCGATCGACCGCGACCAGCTGACGATCCAGTTTGCCAAGGACGAAAAAGTCATCCTCGATGGTTTCGTCAAAGCGTCCGGCAAGGGTTGAAGACTTTTGTTAGCGCTCCCGGCTCTCGTTCCTCGAGCCGGCCGGAAGCGCAAACGTCAAAACTCATGCTTAACGACTTATCCCCGCACTAAAGGTTACCGCGCGGTAGTTCGAGCGTGACGCTCCAAGTGGTGTATATTGATAGCGTGGCGGAAGGGTTGGGGGAGTTCCCAATTCCTCCAGAATTTAGCCGCAGCCCGGCTCGCGCAGCCCCGCACACTCAGCCTGGCACGCTCAGCCTGGTACGCTCAGTCTGGCTCACTCAATCGGGCAAACCAGGCGCTTCATGGCCGGTGCGCTCGACATATTCAGTGTAGCCGCCGCCGTATTGATGGATGCCCTGCGGCGTCAATTCCAAAACGCGATTTGAGAGTGCGCTCAAAAAGTGGCGGTCGTGCGAGACAAACAGCATCGCCCCTTCATAACTCGCGAGCGCGGTGATCAGCATCTCTTTGGTCATGATGTCGAGGTGGTTGGTTGGCTCGTCGAGCACCAGAAAATTCGGCGGGTCAAACAGCATTTTCGCCATCACCAGCCGGGCTTTTTCGCCGCCTGAGAGAACGCGGCATTTCTTTTCAATATCGTCGCCGGAGAAACCGAAGCAGCCGGCAAGCGCTCTGAGTGAACCAATGCCGGCTTGCGGAAACGCGTATTCGAGCGATTGAAATACGGTCTGCTCGCCGTCCAGCAAGTCCATAGCGTGCTGGGCAAAGTAACCCATCTTGACGCTGGGGCCGAGTGCGACGGATCCGTCGTCCGGTGTCGTGGACCCGGCGATCAGCTTGAGCAGTGTTGACTTGCCGGCGCCGTTGACGCCCATCACGCACCAGCGTTCCTTGCGGCGCACCTGGAAGCTCAGGTCCTCGTAAATGCTTCGCGTGCCATAGCTCTTGTGAACGTTCTTGAGGGTAGCGACGTCCTCACCTGAGCGCGGTGCGGGTGGGAAATCGAAGGCGACGGTCTGGCGGCGCTTGGGTGGTTCGACGCGATCGATTTTTTCAAGCGTCTTGACGCGGCTCTGCACCTGAGCTGCGTGCGAGGCGCGGGCCCTGAAGCGCTCGATGAATTTCATTTCTTTGGCGAGCATGGCTTGCTGACGATCGAACTGAGCCTGCTGCTGTTTTTCGGCGAGCGCGCGCTGTGCAACGTAGAATTCGTAGTCACCGGCGTAGGCCGTCAGCGTGCCGCCGTCGATTTCGACGATTTTGGTGACGATGCGATCCATGAACTCGCGGTCGTGCGAGGTCAGCATCAGCGCGCCTTCGTAGTCTTTGAGGAATTGTTCAAGCCAGATCAGGCTTTCGAGATCGAGGTGGTTGCTCGGCTCGTCCAGCAGCATGACGTCGGGGCGCATGAGCAAAATGCGGGCGAGAGCGACGCGCATTTTCCACCCCCCCGAGAGCGCGCCAACATCGCCGTCCATCATCTCTTGACTGAAGGAGAGACCGGCGAGGACTTCGCGGGCCCGGCCGTCCAGCGCGTAGCCGCCGAGTTCTTCGAAGCGGCCTTGCACTTCGCCGTAGCGCTCGATGATGTCTTCCATGTCGGCGGCGCGGTCCGGGTCGGCCATCGCGGCTTCGAGGTCTGCGAGTTCGGCGGCAATGGCGCTGACAGGGCCGGCGCCGTCCATGACTTCGGCGACAGCGCTGCGGCCGCGCATATCGCCGACGTCCTGGCTGAAGTAACCGATTGTGATGCCGCGATCGGTGGAGACCTGGCCTTCGTCAGGCTGGTCGCGGCCCGTGATCAACCGGAACAGCGTGGTCTTGCCGGCGCCATTGGGACCAACGAGGCCGACCTTCTCGCCCTTGTTGAGGGCAGCGGAGGCTTCGATGAAAACGATCTGGTGGCCGTTTTGTTTGGAGATGTTGTCGAGACGGATCATGCGTGGGCGTATGCCCTGGAAAATGGGGCAGCGCACTTATGCCTTCTGTCGCGGTGGCGTGTGTCTTGCGGCTTGCGCGACGGAGGAGAGTCGGAACGGCAACAAAAACGTCATTCCCGCGTTGCGAAAGCGACGCTGCCGTAGGGGTCGCAGGCGGGAACCCAGGCAAGTACCCGAAATGACGTCGTGCGGTGCTCTGGTACGCCGCCACATCTTAGGTCACTGAACCTGATCATGCTCTTTCGCGCCGATGCTTTATCGCAGCGCAGCAAGAGCCCGGACAATCTTGAAATTTTGGAACGCTCTTTTAGCGGGCGCGTTGCCCATTGGCGCAATAACGCGCCGGCAATTTTTAGAGAGTCATTCCCATGTACAGAGTTTTATCAATTGCGGCGGCAATCGCCATTACAGGTGTTTCATACGTTAACGCGGCGGAAACGACGACGGACAAGACAACACCATCCGCCACCATGACAATGGAATGTACCGATGCAGACATGATGAAAATGAACACTCAAATCGACGGCATGAAGTCGGCTGACAACAAAAAGATGGCCATGGATCACATGGCAATGGCCAAGGACAGCATGGCTAAGAAGGACATGTCGGCGTGTGCCATGCATATGAAGGAAGCACACGACGCGATGGGTAAAAACTAAGCCGGCTCACATCCTCAACCAAATATTTATGGAGACTAAAATGAGAACATGTTCGATCATTATGCTAGCGGCAGTGAGTTCACTTGCTTTGAGCGTAACAACGGCGTCAGCAGCAATTATCTGCAACGACGACGGCGATTGCTGGCACGTAAAGGCCAAGCATGAGTACAAGCCAGAATTCGGCGTCCGCATCTATGGCGACGATTGGAAGTGGGGCGATAACGATAGCAAAAAGTATCGTTGGCGCGAGCACGACGGCGATGACCGTGGATATTGGCGCAAGGGTGCCTGGATCGGTTTCTGATCTGGCTCGAGTAGCCCGCATCACCGCCAAACTTTGTGCGGTGCAATAGACCGGTGCCGCTCGGTGGTCGGATCGCACCGTACTGTTGGGTTTGATCGGGTTGTTATGCGGCGCCTTGCGGCTTGCTCGACGAAGGAGAGTCGCCAAGCGCCAATGCAACAAGTTAAACTGACGCGCATCGCGCAATCACAAGCGCTTCTTTGCAAATGCCCGGCCGGAGCCGGACTTCAGATAGCTTTCAAAAGCAAAGGCCTGCTTTTCGTCCGAGAAGGCA
This sequence comes from Hyphomicrobium sp., assembly GCA_043740265.1. Classification (GTDB taxonomy): domain Bacteria; phylum Pseudomonadota; class Alphaproteobacteria; order Rhizobiales; family Hyphomicrobiaceae; genus Hyphomicrobium_B. Next base: position 1,704 of record JAYUCQ010000127.1, on the reverse strand, counting down.
ACGTAGGTTTTTATTTCCCAGGGGCCGAATTTCGAGGTGTGGGAACTTCGTTTGCGTTGTGCTTTGCCAAGCGGGCGTCAACGTCACCCGTGATGCCGACGTAAAACTTCTCGGGATCGCTCAGGCTCTGGAGAATGTAGACGATTTTCACGTTATTGCCCCAGCCCGCCTACGTTGCTGTGCAACTCCGGCGCGGCAGCTTTCGCGCTTGGCGGCCGGCGCGACGAAGGAGTGTCGCCAAGTGCCATGAAAAGCTAAGCCGTAGCCCAAAGGGCGAAGGCTGGTGGAGCCAAGCGGGATCGAACCGCTGACCTCTTGCATGCCATGCAAGCGCTCTCCCAGCTGAGCTATGGCCCCGAACCAATGGCGCGTGACGGGTGGGACCGCCGCGCATCAGGCCTGATATGGTGTTCAGACCAAAACATCAAGAACGATTGTCGCCGCATCCCGCACTGAGAGGGGCCCGCACTCAGAGGGCCCGTTCTCTGAGGGGCCCGCTCTCTGAGGGGAGACGGCGAATTTAGACCTCTTCGTCGCCTTCACCGGCGGGACCGCCAATAATGTTGGAAACGTCGCCGCCTTCCTCCTCTTCTTCCTCGAGGAAGGTTTCGTCGGCTTCTGCTCCGGCGGTGTCATCGGCCTCGACGTCAACAAGCGCTTCTTCGCCCTCAACGGCTGGCAATTCGCCATCGGCCTCTTCGGCAACGACGACCTTCTTGGGCTTGGCGCGGGCGGCCTTTTCCTCGGCTTGCAGCGCTGCAAGGGCGGCGGGTGAAGATGCAATCACGTACTTGGTGCCGCAGTGCGGGCACAGGATCGGCTGTTTCTCAAGATCATAAAAGCGCTCGTCGCAACTCTGACAGGTGCGCTTCATTCCGCGCGTCGCTACCTTTGTCGCCATAGGCTCAGCCTCTATAAACAGGAAAAAAGAAGGCGACGGTCTGCCATAGGTGCTGGCGGCTGTCAAAACCAAATCCGGCGGTGGCGATACCTGCGGCAAGGCGCACCCGGCGGGGCCGTAAACACGGCGTTGACAGGCGAGCGAAGGCCAGCGCTCTATCACGGCGAATTGACCGGAACTTCGATCCAGAAAGCCGATCCACGCTGTGCATAATGCCGCCCCCAAGCCCTTGACCGCTGTCCGTGCCGCCAGCCTTAATGGCCGCCTGCACGTGCCGGGCGACAAGTCGATTTCGCACCGGGCGCTGATTTTTGGCGCGCTGGCGACGGGCGTGACGCGCATTCGCGGGTTGCTGGAAGCGGACGACGTGATCAACACCGCGAAGGCCGTGACGGCGCTGGGCGCACCAGCGGCGAAAGTTGGCGAAGTTTGGGAGGTCAAGGGCCGGGGCGTTGGCGGATTGCAGGCGCCCGATGGACCGCTCGATTTTGGCAATTCCGGCACCGGCACGCGGTTGATGATGGGTGTGGTCGCCGGCCATCCGATGACCGTGACGATGACGGGCGATGCGTCGCTGTCGAAACGGCCGATGCGGCGCGTGCTTGATCCGTTGAAACAAATGGGCCTGGAAATTCTCGATGACGGCAAAGAGACGCTGCCACTGGTGATGCGCGGGTCGAGTGAGCTGGTGCCGATCGCGTACACCCTGCCGGTGCCCTCGGCGCAGGTGAAAAGCGCGATATTGATTGCCGGCTTACATGCGGCGGGTGAGACGACGGTGATCGAAAAGGAAGCGACGCGCG
>JAYUCQ010000126.1:0-2289 GCA_043740265.1 Hyphomicrobium sp. | reverse complement strand
AATTGGCGCTGGCACATGTACGACACCGTCAAAGGCTCCGACTGGCTGGGGGACCAGGATTCCATCGAATATCTCTGCCGCAATGCGCCCGCTGCGGTTTATGAGCTTGAACACTATGGCGTGCCGTTCTCACGCACCGAGGACGGCAAAATCTATCAGCGCCCCTTCGGCGGCATGACAACGGACTACGGCGAAGGCCCGCCCGCGCAGCGCACCTGCGCCGCAGCTGACCGCACCGGCCACGCCATGCTGCACACCCTCTATGGCCAATCGTTGCGTCACTCCGCCGAATTCTTCGTCGAATACTTCGCACTCGATCTGATCATGGACCAGGACGGCGCTTGCCGTGGCGTTATTGCCATGTGTCTTGAAGACGGCTCGATCCATCGGTTCCGCGCCAAACGCACGATCCTCGCGACAGGCGGCTACGGCCGCACGTACTTCTCGTGCACTTCAGCGCATACCTGCACCGGTGACGGCAATGCTATGGTGCTTCGCGCCGGATTGCCGCTGCAGGATATGGAATTCGTGCAATTCCACCCGACTGGTATTTACGGCGCTGGCGTGCTCATCACCGAAGGCGCGCGTGGCGAAGGCGGTTATCTGACGAACTCCAAGGGCGAGCGCTTCATGGAGCGTTACGCGCCGCACGCTAAGGATTTGGCGTCGCGCGATGTCGTCTCCCGCTCGATGACTGTCGAAATCCGCGAGGGCCGGGGCGTCGGAGCCGACGGCGACCACATTTTCCTGCATCTCGATCACCTCGACCCGAAAATTCTAGCCGAACGTCTGCCGGGCATTACTGAAAGCGCCAAGGTTTTTGCCGGCGTCGATCTGCGCCGTCAGCCCATTCCCGTGTTACCGACGGTGCATTACAACATGGGCGGCATTCCAACGAACTATCACGGCGAAGTTCTAACCCGCAAAGGCGACAATCCCGATCACGTCGTCCCGGGTTTGATGGCCATTGGCGAAGCCGCTTGCGTCTCGGTTCATGGCGCCAACCGGCTCGGCTCGAATTCGTTGATTGATCTCGTGGTCTTTGGCCGTGCTGCCGCACTCCGGTGCGCCGAGACGGTCGAAAAAAACGCCAGCCAACCCGACCTCGCCAAAGATGCTTGCGCCGTTGCACTGTCGCGTCTCGACCATTTCCGTTACGCCAACGGCAAAACACCGACGTCAGAGCTGCGACTGCGCATGCAAAAAGTCATGCAGACGAACTGTGCCGTCTTCCGCGACGGCCCCGTGCTCAAGGAAGGCGTCGAGAAAATCACACAGGTCTGGCGCGACGCTGGCGATATCAAGGTCACGGACAGATCGCTGGTTTGGAATTCCGATCTGATCGAGACTCTGGAATTCGACAACCTTATCTCGCAGGCAGCCGTAACCGTTTATGGTGCTGAAGCCCGTAAGGAAAGCCGCGGCGCGCACGCTCGCGAGGATTTCCCGAAGCGCGACGACGTCAATTGGATGAAGCACACGCTGGCTTGGGCTGATACTGAGAAGAAGACCGTCAAACTCGACGACCGCCCCGTTCACAAGACGACAATGACCAACGAGGTCAAGTATATCGAGCCCAAAGCTCGCGTGTATTAGGCCGTTAAAAACAGGCATATCGTTGGCATGGGTTGACGGGCACCGCGTGCTGACGGTTATGATCGGACAGCAAAATCAGGGCCGGTCACTCGAGGGACGTCTGCGTGAGCAAAGCTGGCACGGATCCAAGTGACGATGCCGATACGCGCATGCCGCCTGATCCGTTCGCGGCCGTGCTACCAGCGCTCGCGGCCCTTGGCGCGATCACATCGATTGCAGCTATTAACTGGTCGGGGCAGGAAAAAACAGCGGCGCGGACGCGGACCAAGCGTAAGACAGCAGCCAGCCTGAGGGATTTGGAAACATGCTGCATGGGGCTCTGCGGCATCTTTCAGCGGTTCCAAAACCACCCCAACGTGTTTGCAGGCGAAGGCGGACAAGCCGCTGCGCCGATGAAATTCGGGGTTCACGGCCGCCGCATTCGAGCCGAGGCGCAGCGCCTGTATTTGCGGCTCATGAACGACATCGCGTCACATTTTGTACTTGCCGCGCAAAATGCTTTCGACGTCATGACGGCGATCGAGGATGGCGATATCAATGCCCCGGAAGAGGTATTTTTTGCTTTTGGCGAGCAGCAAGACAGGCTGAACACCCTCATCCAAACCCGGGCAACATTGCGTACAGCTGTAGACACGGGTTCAGAAATCGCCGTCCGGCTAACCGAATTGGTGCGGGAATTACGGAAATATCAAA
>JAYUCQ010000125.1:0-5617 GCA_043740265.1 Hyphomicrobium sp. | reverse complement strand
GCAATTGAAAAGTCACCGGTCAAACCTGATCCACCGCGCGCGGCGACAATCAAAGCCGTTGCCGCCGTCGCCCCGCCGCCGCTGCCTGTACTTCTTCCCGCGCGCCCGTCCGCCGGTAAAAAGCGCATGCGGCCAGCGCCTGCCGTCAAGCGCCAGCGTTCACTATCGCGCGAACTTAAAACCAAGGTCATCATCGCGGTCGCGCTGGTCAGCGCCGGTTTTATTTTCCAAGATCCGCTGGCACGGCTCGCCCGGCCGCTGCCATCTGGAATTACAACGGGGGCGATTACGGCTGAACCGGCTGAACGCGCCATCGCGCAAGCTTCTGAATTCCGCGCTCACGACGGCGCAATCGATGCTCTGAGCTTCAGCGGCGACGGACGGCTCATCGTCACCGCTGGCAGCGACAAGACACTTAAAATCTGGAATGCCGAAACGCAGACGCTGCAAGGCTCGATCCCGCTTGACGCTGGAACGGCGACATCGCTGGCGGTGCGCAACAATCATGCCCTGACGTCACACGCCGATGGCACCGTCGCGGTCTACGATCTGGATAGCCGCTCGCGCCTCTATTCCTTCAAGCGCAACGATGCGAGCGTTTGGGCCGCTGTCTTTGCCGGTTCCGAAGATCGCATCGCGGTTGCGGGCCACGACTGGACCGTGGCGCTTTGGCAAACCGGATCACTGTCCGCGCCGGAAGCTTTGTTGCAAGGCCATGAAAATGCCGTGCAAGCGCTGGCGGTTGATCCCTCCGGCCGTTGGCTGGCATCCGGCAGCGCCGACAGCACCGTGAAATTGTGGAACTTGGAAACGCGCGAGGTTCGCCGCACCATGCGCGGGCGCGGTGATTTTGTTTCTGCGCTGGCGTTTGCACCCGACGGATCGACGCTCGCCGCTGGAAGTTTGGACGGGTCGATCAAGCTCTGGTCGGCGACGACGGGCAGAGGCTTGCGCACCTTGAGCAGTCATAAAGCGCGCGTCACATCGATTGTGTTTTCAGCGGGCGGCGACGTCTTGGCTTCAGCCGCCGAGGATGGCACGGTGCGGCTGCGCGGGCTGAAGCGGTCCAGGCTATATGGCGCGCTTAAAGACCTGGGACCGGGCGCGAAGACTCTCGCCTTCAGCAACGACGGCCGCACCCTGCTAACCGGCGGTATGGACGGCACCGTTCGCCTTTGGACCCTGCCCGAGCCGCTGTTGGCGAGAAGGGATTAGGTGGCGGCTTTGTCCCCCGGGCCAGTGGGCACGGCTGGGTGGACGCCGCCAGATTGGTTTCTGGTTTTGACCCGGAGCGGCTGTCATCCGGCCACTGGAAGCGGACAACGCGTGCCAGGTTTGTCCGGTGTCGCTAAGTAGCTTTGTTGCTTTCGATGTGCTGCGCCAGCTTGTCGAGGGTCTGATAACCGAATTCGACCGCACCGAATCCGATCCCCGCATCGCGCTGAGACGTCGTCGGGTGCAACTGCCGCAAAGTGATGACTGTCTTGCCGTCGCTCTGCTCATCGAACGTGATGGTGGTGCGGAATAGGCCAGGATCGTTGTCTTTGTCGGCGCCATGATCGAACTCGATCAGGTGCGGTCTCTCAATGCGCCGGAATTGCATCCGATTTGTGTATCGCTGGCCGTCGGGAGCAATCATATCGAACCGCCATTCGCCGCCGGCGCGAAGATCCATAGACTTTGTCTCGACCCTGAAACCGGCGGGACCGAACCATTGGGGGAGATGGCGGGGATCAGCCCAGGCGGAGAAAATCAGCTCTCGTGGCGCGTTGATCACGCGCGAGAGGACGATCTCTCGATCGAGCGCCCAAGTGGACAGGGGTGATTCATTTTGACCTGCGTTTGCGGACATTGGACTTCTCCTCCTTTTTCAGTTTCTCAACATACATTTCCAGTCGATCCAGTCGCTGTTCCCAGATTTCCCTTTGAGCCGCCAACCAAACCTCGATGGTTGCGAGAGCATCCGTCTGCAATGAACACGTCCTGACGCGGCCGTTCTTCTCGGACGCAATGAGGCCGCTGCTCTCTAGAATGCGGATGTGTTTCATCAGGCTCGGCAGTGCCATTTCGAACGGCTTCGCCAGTTCTCCGACGGATGCCTCGCCATCACATAGTCGCACGACGATCGCACGGCGGGTCGCGTCGGACAGGGCCCCGAAAACGTGGTCGAGTTGCATTGATTGGTTAGCCATAAAGCTAACTATAGCGGGGACGCAAACTTGCGTCAACGAATGTTAGCCAAACGGCTAACTAAAAAATAGTGAGTGCAACGCCGTTGATCGAGTTCGCCAACTCAAGAAGAGAGCGTGCGTCGCTGCAGAGGCGTCAGTCGCGGTCGAACCGAAGAAGGAACGTGAAGAGAACTCTACGTCCGATGTTGGGTTCGAATTTTCGATCGAATTTCGGCAGAAACTGGCCCTTAGCGTCGTCACACACCCCGCATCGCTTCTCTTAGCGAAGCGCGATGAGGTCCGGGAGAGGTTCGTCACAACCCCTCAACCCGCCCCTCTCGCCAAGAGGAGAGGGGGATCGCGTGCGGCGCGACTAGGCCGCGGCCACGTACCAAGGCTGAACTCGACGCCTCGACCGGATCGGTCCATGATCCGGTTTCCTATTTGCTGTCCGGGGAGAGCCTCTATTATGGACTTAACTGCCGTCATGCTGGCGCGCATACAGTTTGCGTTTACGATCTCGTTCCACATCATTTTCCCGACCCTCTCGATCGGTCTCGCGGCGTTCATCGCCACGCTGCTGGTGCGCTGGCGCATGACTGGCGAAGAAAAATTCCATCGCCTCGCCCGCTTCTGGACCAAGATCTTCGCTGTCTCGTTCGCTATGGGCGTCGTCTCCGGCATAGTACTGTCCTATGAATTCGGCACCAACTGGAGCCGGTTCTCGGAAGTCGCCGGCAATGTCGTCGGGCCGCTGATGGGCTATGAAGTGCTGACCGCCTTCTTCCTCGAGGCGACGTTCCTTGGCGTCATGCTGTTTGGGTGGCAGCGGGTTTCGCCGAACATGCACGTCACGGCGGCAGTGCTGGTCGCGGTTGGCACATCAATGTCGGCGTTTTGGATTTTGTCGGCCAATAGCTGGATGCACACGCCCGCCGGTCATGAAATGAAGGACGGCATTGCCTACCCGGTCGACTGGTTGAAGATCATGTTCAACCCGAGCTTCCCATATCGCTTTGCGCACATGTTCACCGCCGCGTATTTGACGACGTCGCTGGTCGTGCTGTCGGTCGGCGCCCGCTACTTGATGTCAAACCGCTTTATCGAAGAAGCCAAGACTATGATCCGCATGGGGCTTGGCATGGTGGCGGTGCTGGCGCCGTTGCAAATGGTGATCGGCGACGCACACGGCTTGAATACGGCGGAATACCAACCAGCGAAAATCGCGGCGATGGAGGCGCACTGGGATGGCTCTAAGCCTGGTGAATTGGTTCTCTTTGCCTGGCCGGATCAAAAGGCCGAGGAAAATCATTTTGAGATTTCTATTCCGCATATCGCCAGTTTGATCATCACGCATGATCCAAACGGCCTGTTCAAAGGTCTCAAAGACTTCAAGCCCGAGGACCGTCCGCCAGTCTTGCCAGTATTCTTCGCCTTCCGCGTCATGGTCGGCATTGGCGTCGCCATGATCGCGATCGGCAGCATCGGCGCGTATTTGTGGTGGCGGAAATCGCTGTTTGAAGCCGGCTGGTATTTGCGGCCGTTGACCTACGCTTGGCCGCTCGGATTCATCGCCATTCTGGCCGGGTGGTGGGTAACGGAAACAGGTCGCCAGCCGTTCTTGATTTATGGCGTGCTGCGAACCTTAGACGCCGTTTCCGCCGTGTCCTTTGGAGCCGTGCTGACAAGCCTGACCTTGTTTGTGTTGGTCTACTCGAGCGTCTTCTCGATGGGCATTCTGTATATCAACAAGCTGATCGAAAAAGGCCCAGAGGGTAAGTCAATTGCGCCCCCGGACGCGTTGCCGTCACGGCCGCTGTCTGCGGCGCAGGGCGCGGCGCGCGATGCAATCGGAGCGGCGGAGTAAAATCATGGAAGGCATTTCCTATTGGCTGCCGCTGGTCTGGGCCGCAATTCTCGCCGTTGCGGTGACGCTCTATGTCATCCTCGATGGCTTCGATCTGGGACTTGGTATCTTGTTCCCGTTCGCGCCGGAAGAAGACCGCCGTGACGTCATGATGAATACCGTCGCGCCGTTCTGGGACGGCAATGAAACGTGGCTGGTGATGGGTGGCGGCGGCTTGTTCGTCGCCTTCCCGAAGGCCTACGGCGTCATCATGTCGGGACTGTACCTGCCGATCATTTTTATGCTGCTGGCGCTGGTTTTCCGCGGAGTCGCCTTTGAATTTCGATGGGTCTCTAAGCCCAAACATCACTTCTGGGATCTGGCGTTCACCTGGGGTTCGATCGTCGCCACCTTCTCGCAGGGCGTGGTGCTCGGCGGATTGCTGCAAGGTATCACTGTCAAGGACGGTCACTTTGCCGGCGGATCGTTGGATTGGCTGACGCCGTTCGCGCTGTTCTGTGGGCTGGCGCTGCTATCGGGCTATGCGCTGCTTGGAGCGACGTGGCTGATCTACAAAACCGACGGCGAACTTGAAATCTGGGCCCGGCAAAAAGCCAAGGTGGCGCTGATCTGCATGCTGGCCGCGACCTTTATCATCAGCCTGTGGACCCCGTTCTCGGTGCCGCGCATCTATGATCGCTGGTTCTCCTGGCCCAACATCGTAGCCTTGTCGCCGGTGCCGCTGCTGTCGGCTTACGCGGCTTGGAAATGCTGGAGCGGACTTGAGGAAGAAAAACAGTTGCAGCCCTTTGCGGCCGCCATCGCGCTGTTCTTGCTTGGTCTCTTGGGGCTGGTGATTTCGAACGTGCCCTACCTCGTTCCAGCCTCTTTGACGGTCTGGGATGCCGCTGCAGCGCCCAGTTCGCAACTGTTCATGCTGTATGGCACGGCCCCCATGTTGCCCGTCATTCTTGGCTACACAGTCTTTGTCTACTGGACCTTCCGCGGCAAAGTCCGCTTGGGCGAGGGCTATCACTGAACTGAGAAAAAGCAGCGATCGGCCGGGTACAACTGCGGCGCAGCCAAAGCTCTGCCATCATTGCTGCGCAAAATAACCCGAAACGTCGAATCGTGTTCGGCATCGGGGAGGACATCATGTTCGGCTGGCGCAGGCGCAGCGAAGGTTTCGAATGGCAGGAGTACGTGCGGACGACCATTTTGGTCCGCCGTGCCGACCGGCAACGCAAAGTTGATGATGTCCGGATGGCAGCGCTGGCGAAAGCCAAAGACACGCGCGATCGTGGTGTTGCGGCCAGCCGTGCAGTCGCGGATTCGGTCTGGCAGCACATCATCAGTGCAATCAAAGCTGCGGCTCTGGCGCTCTGGACCGTAATCTCTGCCTTGGCGATGGCCTGCTGGGCGGCGCTGGTGACTCTGACCCGGTCCGTTTCCGTGTTTCTCGCGGACCACGTGCCAGCGATCTCGCGTCCAGATTGGCGGATGCCGTCCGCTGTCTCCGGCGCTGCCAAACGGGCGGCGCAGTTGTTGCCGGACGTTGGCTTGCGCTTGCCGGTCAACGCGCGCTTGATTGGCGGCGCGC
>JAYUCQ010000124.1:0-13904 GCA_043740265.1 Hyphomicrobium sp. | reverse complement strand
AATCTCTGGCTGCAGCCGTTCCTCGCCGGCAAAAGACGCGTCGCTGATATCGGAGCTGACGAATTGGGCCAAGCTCTCGATACGATTTTGCCCTGGAGCCTGCGCCAGCGCCTCGATCTTGAGGCGCCGACGCATTTCGAAGCGCCTACAGGCAATCGCCACACGCTCGACTATGACGGCCCCGGCGCCCCGTCCCTGAGCATTAGAGTGCAGGAGCTGTTCGGCCTGAAGGTGCATCCAGCGATCGCGGGCGGACGATTGCCCTTGACGCTCAATTTGTTGTCGCCGGCGCACCGCCCGATCCAGATCACGCGCGATCTACCGGGATTTTGGGCGGGGTCTTGGGGAGCGGTCAAGGCAGATATGCGCGGCCAATATCCCCGCCATTCCTGGCCAGATGACCCCGCCAACGCTGCCCCCACCGCACGCGCCAAGCCTCGCGGCAGTTGAGGAAGCGTGCGTGGCAGTTGAGGTAGCTAGCGGCCTATGCTTTAGCTGGCGAGGCGCAAAACAAACGAGGACGCGGGATGTGCGGCATTGCCGGTTTTTTCAACGTTGCAGGAAAATCTCTTCCCGGCGAAGCGCGTGCGATGGCTGCGAAACAGATTTGTTCGTTGCGCTACCGTGGTCCCGACGCCGCGGGCATTGAACTGGGGCCTGGCGTTGCCCTCGGCCACGCGAGATTGTCGATCATCGACGTCTCGACAAACGCCAACCAACCGATGTCAGACGCCGACGGCACCGTGACGGTCGTCTTCAACGGCGAGATTTATAATTTTCAAGACATCCAAGCGGAACTGAAATCGAGGGGCCACGGATTTCGTACCCACAGCGACACCGAGGTGATCGTCGAGGGCTACAAGGCGTGGGGTATCGATGTCGTCCACAAGCTGAGAGGCATGTTTGCCTTCGCCTTGTTCGATAAAAAGTTGGATCGCCTATTTCTTGCTCGCGACCGCGTCGGCAAGAAGCCTTTGCACTATACGACCGTCAATGGAATGTTCGTTTTCGCTAGTGAAATAAAGGGAATTTTGATTTTCCCTGGCGTTGTGCGCAAACCAGATTACACCGCCATCCACGAATATCTGACGTATCAATATGTGCCATCGCCGCGCACCGCGTACGAAGGCATCCATAATTTGCCCCCCGCACATCTGGCAATCGTGGAGCGTGGCCGTCCGGTCGAGGTCAGACGCTACTACAGTTTTCCAAAGCCGCGTGACGTCAAGGAGCGGCCCAAAGAGCAGCTCAAAGAAGAATTCATCGATCAGCTCAAGGAAGCGACACGGCTGCGCATGATCAGCGACGTGCCGATCGGTGCGTTTCTATCAGGCGGCGCGGATAGCTCTTCGGTCGTGGCGACGATGGCGATGTTATCGAAGGAGCCTGTTCGCACCTTCACGATTGGATTTGAAGAAGAGCAATACGACGAGCGCCGTTACGCGCGGATGGTAGCTGATCGCTATCACACGCAACATCACGAGATGATGGTGCGGCCGGATGCGATGTCTATCCTCGATACGCTCGTCTACCACTACGATGAACCCTTTGCCGACAGCTCAGCGATACCGACCTACTATGTTTCGAAGATCGCTCGCGAGCACGTCACGGTCATCTTGTGCGGCGATGGGGGTGACGAAAGTTTTCTCGGCTACACGCGCTATCTTTCGTGCCGCAATGCTGCTGCGGGCCAACCCGGACGCAAAGCAAAAACGCTGCAAAACGTTCAAAAGCTTCTGCGCACCCTGCCGGCCGCTCTCGCCGATAACGCCATGGTGCAAAAGATTCAAAGGCTCAAGCAGGTATCCGGCGCCCGCCCGAGCCGGCAATACGAGCCCTACGTCACGTATTTTTCGGACGCGTCAAAAGAAGATATCTACGCCGGTGGCATGCGTGATCATCTGGCATTTTCAGCGCTCGACCGGCTTGACCGGTATTTCGACGAGGCTGATACTTTGGCCATGGGCGCGGCTTGGGCTGATATCCACACTTATTTGCCTGACGATCTGCTCGTCAAAGTTGATATCGCAAGCATGGCCCATGGCCTTGAAGTGCGCGCGCCTCTCCTCGATCACAAGTTGATGGAGTGGGCAGCCGGCATTCCAGAACACCAGCGCTTTGAGGGTAGCGAGCCCAAATCTCTGCTGAAGCAAGCCGTCGAACCGCTGCTGCCGCATGAACTCCTCTACCGGCCGAAAATGGGCTTTGGCGTTCCCATCGACGTTTGGCTGAGGCGCGAGATGAAAGATTTCACCTACGAAACATTGCTAGGCCAGCGGGCGCGCGACCGCGGATTGTTCGCACCAAAGGCCGTGCGCGCCCTTTTGGACCGGCATAGCGCGGGCGAAAACTGGGCGACGCGGATTTGGGCGCTGCTCATGCTCGAACTTTGGTTTAAGATGTGGATCGATCCAGCCGATCCGTTTGCGCTCGATGTGCCGCGCACAATCATGACCCATCAGTACGAGGCGGCGACGGCTTGAGGGCGGAGCTGCGGAACTTGCAACATCGCGCATCATCCTTGCGCGGACCGCAAGCCTTGAGTATTCGTGGCGGCTGATTGGTAATCGTTTTAAGCGCGCCAAATTCATATTCGGGCGTGTCGTTACGGCGGGCAAAATGCAAAGCCTTGAACAGTTTATTGAAAGGGTGCGTGCCGAGATTGGCGGCGAAGCCATTGTTTTGGCCAGTCACCGCGATCTCTCATCGACATTGTGTCTCGATTTGCTGGATCGCCGCATCATCGCAGGTTTTGTTGCGAACAGTTCTTCGGAAAGTGCTCTCGAACGCTCGGCCGGCTGGTGGGTCGCGCGGCCAGGAGGCCCCTGTGAATTCAAAAAATCCAAAGTTCGAAATATTCTTGTCGTTGGCTTAGAGAGCCAAATTTCGGGCTCCTGGATGTTGGCCGCCCGCCGGGCAGGTTTTTCAACCTTGCTCCTGGGCGCTCCAGAAGGAGAGAATATCCTTCGCTATCCGATATCAAAATGCATAGCTCACAGAGCCGTTTTGCTCGCGAAGAATAACACTCTCTATTTGGCAAGTTCTGCCGTGATTCTAGCTAGTCGCCAACGTTCTTTCGAACGGGCATTCGATGCGGTGTTCGATGCCATTGGGGACCGGCTCCGGCTACAACCGAAAGATTTCGATGAGCGCCGCGTGGCAATGGTCATCGGTAGTTTGGGAGCGGGTGGTGCGGAACGGCAAGCGACACTGACGGCCGTTGGCTTGGCAAAGCGAGGCCGTTTCCAGCCGACCGTCGCCGTGATGAACCTAGAGCCTGGACAAGGAGATTTTTTTCGACCGGTGGTTGAGCGCGGCGGCGTGCGAGTCGACCAGATCGAGTCGCTTTTGGGAAACTTCGACGACCCCGTTATTCAAGAGGTTTTCAATCGCAGTCTCAAATACAGAGTTTTGAACTTTCACAATTTGCTGCGCATCATTTTGAGCTACGCGTATTATTTCCGCGCACACCGGCCCTACGTCGTGCAGTCGTGGATGGATTATTGCAACGTTTTAGCGGGCATTGGCGCGGAACTGGCAGGCGTGCCTCACATCGTCCTTGGAGGACGGTCGTTGGCGCCGGAACACTTCGCGCTCTTTCAGCATTTCATGCGCCCCGGCTATCGCTCCCTGCTAGCTAAACGCCCTGATATCGTTTTTACAAACAACAGTCAGGCCGGTGCGGACGACTACGCCCGTTGGCTCTCGCTTCCTACGAGCCGCTTCAAAGTTTTGCACAATGGCTTTGAGTTTCCAGCGGATAAACCCTTACAGAATGCCAAGCACCTGCGCGAGCAGCTGAAAATTCCAGCTGATGCCCTCGTTGTCGGCAGTATTATTCGGTTCTCGGAAGAAAAGCGTCCGCTGATGCTGATTGATATTGCGGACAAGGTTCTTGCCGCTTGTCCCAAGGCCTATTTCGTGATCTTCGGTGCAGGCGCAATGCTTGAAACTGCGCGAAAGCTTATAGAGAAGCGGGGGCTGCAAACTAGAGTGATACTTCCCGGCCCGACTTCGGATGCATGGGCCGCGTGTTCACTCATGGATGTATTCGTGCTTGCCTCGCGCGCCGAGGGACTTCCAAACGTCCTTATTGAAGCGCAAGCGATGGGGGTGCCCGTCGTCACGACTGGCCAAGGCGGGATGATTGAAACCTACATTGAGGACAAAACCGGTCTGACCGCTCGGCCTGCCAATGCTGCGGGCATGGCACAAGGCGTTCTAAAATTGCTGAACCATCCAGAAATGATGCGGGAGTTCGGGCAGGCGGCTGAGGCTCATGCGCGCAGTTCCTTCAACATCGATCGCATGATATCGAGCACGTCGAATGTTTTTGAAACTAAGCAGTTTCATCCAGCCGCGGCGACGGACAGGCTTTCGCAGCCAGGCAAGTTTTAAGGATACGTTATGACGGCGGGAAACAAGGACGACATGCGCTTCGAGTTCGGTAAGAACTGGAAGGACTTCGTCGATCGCAGCTTTTCAGAGCAGCGCCTTGTTGTCGCGCAGAAGAAAATTCTGGATTTCGCAGGCCTGCCGAATTTGGAAGGCTTCGATTTTCTAGATATCGGCTGTGGCAGCGGCATCCATTCCTTCGGTGCATTCCGCTCCGGCGTTCGCCGCATACACAGTTTCGACTATGATGAGAATTCGGTCGCTGCCACCAAGGTTCTGCACGGCATGGCGGGTTCGCCGGGCAATTGGAAAATCGAGCGGGGAGACGTTCTCAGCCAAGACTACATCGATGCTCTGGGCAAATGGAATTTTGTCTACTCTTGGGGTGTTCTGCATCACACGGGTAAAATGTGGCAGGCCGTTCGAAATGCTCAGCGGCCCGTTGCCCATGGCGGTTATTTTTATATCGCCCTCTACTCGGCTGACGTCGATCTGCGTCCCTCGAAAGAATTTTGGCTGGCTAAGAAGCGCGAATACAACGAGGCGAGCCCAGCCAAGAAGCAACGCATGGTGTGGTGGTATATTTGGCAATTCGGCATGAACGGCAATCCGCTCAAAGCCCCACTCGTGGCGTATCACATCGCGACCCATCGTTTTCAGCGCGGCATGAACTACTTCTCAGATGTGCGCGACTGGCTTGGCGGATGGCCGATGGAATATGCTGGAGATCAGGAAACCGTCGACCTTCTGGAGGGCGAATTTGGTTTCGAGCTGGTGAACGTTGCAACGGGAGAAGCTTGCACCGAATTCCTATTCAAGAAAACGGGTGCGCCAAAGACCCGAACAAATGTCAAAGCGATGATGGCAGCCAAAAAATCTAAGACCAAGTCCAAGGCGTAAGACAAGCCGGATCGGCCAGCAACCGCGATGCCCGCACCAAAGCTCAGCGTTCGATTCATCATCGGAACTTTGATGCGTGGCGGGGCAGAAACGCATCTAGCGGAGCTCTTGCCAGTGTTGCAGGCGAGAGGTCACGATGTGCGCATTTTCGTGGCGGGTGCCCGCGGGCCCTTGGCAGAGCAGCTCGCTCGCGATGGCATCGTCATCGAACCCGCTATCGCAATTGCCGTATCCCAAAGCTTGCCATCATTCGTTCGGCGGCTGGCAAGACTTGGCTTGTTTCTGCCGAATTTTTTGGGCTTCGTTTGGCGTCACCGGCAGTCGACATTTCACATCTTCCTACCTGAGACAGTTATTATTTGCGGTTTGATTTTATGGCCGCTGCGACGCCATTTTCTTGTCAGTCAGCGAAGCATGCTGAACTATCGGGCGAAGTATCCAGCGATCGTGACGCATCTGGAGCGTTTGGTCTTTCGTCACGCACAAATGGTGTTGGCTAACTCTGAAGCCGTGCGCCAGGAGCTTCTTGATGACGGCGTCGCAGAGAGAAAAATCAACATCATTTACAACGGCTTATCTGGTGCACGATTATCGCCGGCCGGCGCCAGCCGGAACATGTCACGCGCTGAGCTGCAATTGGGCAATGGCGTGTTGGTGTTCGCCGTCGTTGCCAATCTCTTTGTCTACAAGGGCTACAGCGATCTTATCGCGGCGCTTGCGATGATAGAATCGAAGCTGCCGGCTGAGTGGGTTTTGCTGTGCATTGGCCGCGATGTTGAAGAAGCGCGCGATGCCGCCGACGGCCGGTTGGTCAGCAATCAACAGCGCTTCGAAAGAGAAGCTGCGGCGGCAGGAATAGCGGGTCATGTTCGCTTCCTAGGCGAGCGCATTGACGCGCCTGAGCTATTGCGTGGCGTGGATATCGCCGTGCTCCCGTCGCATGAAGAAGGTTTTTCCAACGCTTTGATCGAGAAGATGGCAGCCGGATTGCCGATCGTCGCCACGCGCGTCGGCGGCGCTCATGAAGCTCTCGATGGCGGCAAAGCGGGATTGCTAGTGCCTCCGGGAGATCCCGCTGCCCTGGCGCAAGCGCTGTTGCGGCTGGTTCAAAATCCAACCCTCAGCCGTGATCTGGGAGCCAAGGCCAGATCTCGCGCGCTTGAACTTTATGCGATTGAGACGTGCGCCGACGCCTATTGCGACGTCTATCAAAAGTTGATCTAAACCCTACCGGTTAAATTGGCAGGTTCATCGTCAAAGACTTGCTTTAAATCAAGAGCTGCCTGCAAAACGGGGAGTGAGCAAGCGGTCGGACCTAAGAGGAAAGTTTGCATGTCGAGAATTCTCGAAATCGATCGTGGGTCCATTCGGCTGCGGGGCAAATTTTGTTTTGCAGCACCTGTTGCCGAACAGGGTGATAGCTCCGAACTGCCAGCGGTTTCAACGGCGCGGTTGTTCGAGGACGGGCAAGAGCTGGGGCCGTCCCACACGCTGCATGCTGAAATTGAAAACCAAGGTCAGGGGCGTTTTTCACATTGGGAAAATAGTCTCTTATTTTCTACTAGTGACGGTTCTTCTCCGATGACCAACGGAAGAGCCTATCATATTTTGATCGAACCTAAATTCGAGCGCGGTGGACTTGGTAAAGCGTTGCGCGCAAATTTGCAGATGTCCCAAAGCGAGATGCATTGTCTTTTGTGCTGGAAGCTTTTTTCTTCGTCGGGTGCAGCGCAACACGCTGCGAAGTTTGGGCGCGTTTTGGAAATCGGAAGTTATAGCCACCCCGGGCTCGCGCTCCTTATGTTGCTGATCAACGCAGACCACGTCACATTGAACAATCAGTATCCGATCACGAACTTCCTCACAGAAGAGTATGTAGAAAACGTTGTTGCACTCACCGCAGCTTGCGCGACTTCGCAGCGTAACTGGCGGGACATGTTGGACCGTGTTGACTGTGGCTACCGAATAAAGCCCGAGCTGCTTGCGACGATCGAAAAAACTGATGCGGCAGATATAGGCGTCGAAAGCGGCTCGATCGACCTCGTCTATTCCGTGAGCGTTCTGGAACACATTCGCCACTTGGGCGCCGTCATGCGGGAGATGGCCAGGCTTATAAAACCGGGCGGCCATATGTGGCACTGGATCGACGTGCGTGATCACACATCCATGGGCGACCCCATGAAATACCTCAGACTTTCAGAGGAGGAGTTCAACCGTACGTACTCAGACGACAACGTACGATCGCGGCCGAGCAAATATATCGAGACAATCGAGGGTGCAGGATTTGAAATCCTCAACACTCAATTTACCTCATTCAATCCAATCAAAGATGGCATTTCGGACCTGTTGCCGTTCGTCGTGGAGCCAGCGAGTTCTTTCCTCAGTCAAACGATCGCGCAGGTTCCGGTCGTTATCACAGAAGCGGATCGCGCGAACTTGCATACCGACTTTCAAAACTACTCGCTGAGCGAACTTTCCGTGAGTTCGGTATCGGTTCTTGCAAGACGCAAATAGCTAGACTAGACGCCTCGCCAATTTGTGATGTCAGCCGGCGGGCGGCACGGTGGCGCTTAGAACAGGCTCGATTGCGTGCCGGGTTTTGCCGGATGGGTTCGTAACCAGGTTTCAAGAATGAACAGCGACCAAGCGCGGTAGGCGTGGAACTCTTGGCCTAAACTCGTCATGTAGGCGGTCAAATGTTCGCGTTTGATCCATTCAGCCAATCGGCAATCAGGGCTTAGGATCAGATCGTTCAAGACCGGCAGGAGCGTATCGGCGCCCCACATATCCATTGGCAGTCCAAAGCCGCGCTTGGGCCGGTTCATCCACTCGGCGGGCAGATATTTTTCCGCAACCCGCTTGAGGACGAGTTTGCCGTTGCCAGGCGAATAGCAGTCGTCGGCTGCAAGTTTCATGGCGAATTTGGCGATATCCATTCCCAGCAACGGCGCGCGCACTTCCAAAGAGTGCTGCATGCTCATGCGGTCTACTTTAGGGAGCACCGCGCCTGGCATGTACGTGCGGGCGTCAAGCTCTCTGATGACGTTGAGGAGTGGCCTGGTATCGCTATCGACGCGATCACGCATTCCAGCCAGCAGTGTGCCGAGGGCTGGTGGCATCTCGCCCATGACCTTTACGACTTCGGCATCGGGGTAGACGAGAACGCGGCTGGATAGATAAACATCGCCAGCTTTCCACCAATCGAGAGACGCGTCGCCTGAGCGCTTCTTCTGCCACTCATCGACGGTATTGAAATAACGGCCGTAGCCGCCGAACAACTCATCGCCTCCGTCACCCGACAATGCAACGGTGACGCTTTCGCGCGCGAAGCGGCACAGCAGGTAGGTCGGCAGGCATGAAGTATCGCCGTTGGGTTCGTCCAGAACGCTGCCGATGTGGGATCCAAGTTCGATCGTATCGGCGGCGAGCACGCGTTCATGATGATGGGTGGAAAGGTGCTTGCTGATTTGGGCGGCCTCGAAGTGCTCGCTATCTTTATGGCCCTCAAAGCCGATCGAAAACGTCTTGAGAGGCACGCCAAGACGCTGAGTTGCGATCGCTGCAACGGTCGAGGAATCAACGCCGCCGGATAGAAACGCGCCCAAGGGAACGTCGCTGATCAAGCGGCGCTTCATCGACGTCACGAGATGATCTTCGAGTTCTTCAGCCAGTTCGGCTATCGGCCGCGATCGTTCTTGCCGGCCCGACGTTTCAAAGGAGAAGTACGATGTGCTGGCGACCCAGCCGTTGGCATCCAGTGTCAGCCAATGTCCAGGCATCAGTTTGCGCGCGCTGCGATAAATGGTGTAGGGAGCGGGAACGTACTGGAAGCTCAAGTAGGCGCCGATGGTATCAGCGTTGACGGTGGTGTCGAAGCCCGGCAACTTGGCGAGTGCGTGCAATTCCGAAGCGAATGCGAAGTAGTCTGGCGTGTCGACATAGTATAGTGGCTTCTCGCCGAAGATGTCGCGCGCCAAGATCAGTTTCTGAGTATCGGCATCGTAATGGCCGATGGCGAACATCGCATCGAACTTTTCAAACGCTGCCGTACCGGAGCGCTCGATCAAAGCCAGGAAGACCTCCGTATCGCTCTTGCTTGCAAAGCGAGCGCCGTTATTTTCGAGTTCTGCCTTGAGCTCGAGATAATTGTAAAGCTCGCCATTGTAGGTCAGAGCCGAGCGGCCGTTCGCGCCCACCATCGGCTGGTGACCGCCAGAAGATGTGTCGATGATTGACAAGCGGCGATGGGCTAGCGCGCAGCGGCCATCTGGTGCCAGCCAAACGCCCTCGTCATCGGGCCCCCTATAGGGCATCGCGCGCGCCATTATTTGTGCGAAGGAACGTAGATCCTCTCCGCTCACTTTGGCGCCTTTGGCGACAACGCCCGCTATTCCGCACATCTAGCAATCCTCCCGGCGCTGACTGCGCGCCGACCCGTTGGATACATGGAAGTTGGGTGTTTCGAAAGTGTGTTGGCGGCCCGCTGCCAGCGCCGATGAACAGAACACGATAATAATGCTTGTTAGTCGGGCTGCATGACCGGTAGAACCCGCATAAAAGCCGTCGGGAAGGCAACTCGAGGTCTGCTACAGAAGTATGCTGTTCAACTCACCGCTTTTTATCTTTTATTTTTTGCCAATCGTCGTCTTGGCTGGAAACGTTTTGGCGCGGTCGCAGTCTTCGCTGCAGCCTTTCTTGCTCTTTTCGGTGGCGGCCTCGTTCTTTTTTTACGCGAACGTTCGCATTGACTGGTTGCTGTTGCTTATTGGTTCGATGTCCGTGAACTATGCTCTGGGCCAAGTTTTGCTTGGCCGCGATGCCCGTCCCGGCAAGCGAAAAAGCGCGCTTATTTGCGGCATTGCGTTCAATGTTCTCGTCTTGGCGTGGTTCAAATATGTCGATTTCCTAATCGCCAACGTCAATGCAGCTTTTGGGCTCGACGTAGCGGTTTTGAAAATCGCGCTTCCGATCGGAATCTCGTTTCATACGTTCCAGCAGATCGCTTTTCTAGTCGATGCGTACCGGCGCGAGGTTCATTACGAAAATCTAACTCCTCTTCGTTACTGCTTCTTCATCAGCTTTTTCCCCCAGCTGGTGGCAGGTCCCATCGTTCATCACTCTGAATTACTCCGGCAATTGGACACGTTCCGGCGCAGCGATGTCGCAGAGAATCTTTCATTCGGTATCATTTTGTTTTTTATCGGACTGGCCAAGAAGGTACTGCTGGCCGACACGTTCGCGGGTCCGGCGACGGAGGTTTTTTCTAGAGCCGATGCGGGCGTTTCTCTGACATTCGTTGACGCCTGGGCAGGTGCGCTCTCTTACAGCTTGCAACTCTATTTTGATTTTTCGGGCTACTCCGACATGGCTATCGGCATCGCCAAAATGTTCGGGTTGCGATTGCCGGTCAATTTTGACTCGCCCTACAAAAGTACCAGCATAATCGATTTCTGGCGGCGTTGGCACATGACGCTTTCGCGCTTTCTCAGAGATTATCTCTACATCCCGTTGGGGGGCAGCAGGCTGGGTCTTGGCAGACAATACCTGAACTTATTTATCACCATGTTGATTGGCGGTCTTTGGCACGGCGCGGGCTGGGGTTTCGTGATCTGGGGCGCTCTTCATGGCAGCTACCTCGTCGCTAATCACGGATTTGCAGCTCTCAGCAAAAAATTCGGTCTTCGCTTCGAAGGCTGGCTTTGGACCGTGACCTCGGGACTGGTGACGCTCATCGCGGTCATTGTCGCGTGGATACCATTCCGGGCGGCAACACTATCGGGCGTGAGAACGATGTTGGTGGCGATAACGCAAATCAGTTCTAGCAGCCCCGTCGTAGCAAATGCCGCAATCGGCAAATATATTTTGGCCGGCTTCCTGATTGTCTGTGTGTTGCCAAACTCCCAACAACTCATGCGCTCGATATTCGGATACCGTGTGGAAATTCCAAAGCCCGGAGAGCCGGTCGAGCAACAAGGCTCTTGGAACGAGCAGCCGTCATTTCCCATTGTTATCCGCTATGGAGCGGCGGCCGCCCTAGCGTCTTTAGCTGCGTACGGTTTGGTCTTAAACAACAAAGTTTCGGAGTTCATCTATTTCCAGTTCTGATGACACCGAAAGGCTGGGTGGGAAATGTTAAGCGGAGTGGATGTGAAACCAAGGAAAGGTGCTGCGCAGATGCGCGCGCAGTCACACTGGCCACTCTTCGTCATAACGCTTGCGGCGTTTGTTGTGCCGGTCGCCTTGTTGATGGCTTACAACTACCGGCATGACCCCTATCAGTACTATCGTGTTTCGACCGAACGGGAGCCTAAGTACACCGGCGTGGAGCGGTACGAGAATCCGGGCTTAGCGCTGCATCAGAGTTACGATACGATCATCATCGGCACCTCACGCTCGCAAAACTTCGTTCCCAGCATGTTTTCGGCGGCATCATGGAACGTACTCAAATTGGCGATGGCTGGCTCAAGCAGCTATGAACAACAGCGCATGGCAGAGCTAGCGCTTAGCACAGGCAAACCCAGGCGTGTGATATGGGAGTTGTCTTACAATAGATTTCATTCGGGCCCCCGCGCCGTTTCACAGTCAGCGGCATTTCCAGAATTTCTATATCGACCAAGTTTAGAGACGCCGTTCTCTTACCTTGCTTCTTTGGATGTGCTCGTGGCCGCGAAAAAATTGGCATCAGGAGATCGTGCGCGTCGCGAACTCGCGACTCTCAACGTTTGGTATCCGCGGCACGCCGATAAGTTCGGCAAAAATCTATATCTGGATAAAGGGCTCCACTGCGACAGATTTAAGAACTTCAAGATGCCAGAGCCCAAACTCGATGCTGCGACGGAGCAAGCGGTCGCTCTCAACTTGGCGTCAGTGATTGAAAGAAATCCGGGCGTTGAGTTTCTAGGATATCTTCCACCTTATCCGTTGACATTGTTTGGCGTGGCCAGCCAGCACGACAACGCGGCGCGGTTAGGATTTCATAAATTCGTTTACGATCTAAAAGAGAGATTTAACAACTTCAAGCTGTACGATTTTTCAATTTTGGAAGAGGTCACCTCGCGCCCTGAGCGTTTCAAAGATTATGCACATTATGACCAAGCGGCGAATGCTGAGATGGCCCGCCTGATGACAACCGGCGACGACAATTTCACCCGCCTCTCGTACCGGCAAGCAACAGATTTACTTGAGCAGCAAATTCGCCGGGTGCAAACGGACCGCTTGCCCCCATGCGTTCTGGGCGGCGCCGGCAACGCTCCAAAAGAAATCGAGGGCAACAGTCCGGCTGGATTTGATCAATAGTGATTTTGATATCCCCACCATGATTTATGGCCCATTGTTATCCACACGATATCGCGCAGGGAATTGATACAAAGGCCGGCGATGTACTGTGGTTCTACGCCCGCTGCCCTTGCTAGCCTGCCACAATTATCTTAGCATCGACTGCGGTTGCGTTAGTCGCCGGATTAGGAAATTGCGCGGGGCCCGTGAATTGTCGAAAACCGGGATGAGAAAGTGGCGCACGGGCCGGGAGTTCGCAATCCTTACTGCGGGTCTCATCATGCTTGCGTGCGCTGCCTACATTTCGTTGCTGTACCGTCCGTTTTCAGAAAATTCTTCCGGTCTTAGAAGCTACTATTACGCGGTTGCCGAACCGCTCGACGGCTATAGCGATCCCCGCTTGGTGCGGCTTGCTGGCGAGAGCGATATGGATTTTGCAAGGCGTGCGCTCGCTGCCGTGAGCGATGCGCTCTTTCATTGTGAAGACAATTCGGCAAAGCAAAGTTGGCTGTTGCGAACTGTGACTGCGCTGAAGCTGGTCACAAAAGAAAGTCAAGGTTTGCTCGTTCCAACAAAATTGCGCTGTGGGCTGTGCCACCAGGTAGCCTATATTTTGGCTCGAGCTTTGCGAACCGGCGGGCTCGAGGCAGAAGCTTTCGGCCTAAGCGGCCACGTCGTCACGAGAGCGAAGCTTCAAGGTGAAACATATTATCTTGACGCCGATGTGGGTGTTGGCCCCTTCCTTGGTAGCGACCCAAATTTGAAGCAGACCCTTGAGGTCGTTTATAAAGGCGCGACGAACGAAGACCAGGCGATGAGGATTGTCGGCATGTATATGTCGACGGCAGACAATCAGCCATATTACTCAAATGCGAGTTTGGACGGAATATCGCAACGTCAAGCGAGGTGGCTGATCGCTCAGCGGCTACTCGAGTTAGTCATGTGGATCGCCGGAGCGTATCTCGTGACCCGCTTTGTCTGGGACGCATTTGGCCGGCGAACTCAGACTGCGGGTCCAACGTCTCATCCCGAACCGTTGTCGCCTGGCCTTCCCAGCCGATAAAACGCCAAGCGCGATCAAGTTGGCTGTTTCGCCGATTGCAACATCATCGCGTATTGGGTAACGGAAATGGGTGTAAGAGGCTTCCAGCGCATCCTTTGAAGCCGGACAAATCGTCGGCCCTAAAAGTGGCGCAAAACCGATGAAACCTGCAGGGCCTCAAGAACGACATGCTTCATCTTCGAGTTCTGGACGTTGGCGCCAATCTTCATGCGTTTCGAGAAGCCGTTGATGCCTTGTGGCAGCGGCGCGCGCTTATCGTAGAAATGACAAA
>JAYUCQ010000123.1:0-2296 GCA_043740265.1 Hyphomicrobium sp. | reverse complement strand
TGGCCAGTCGGGCATATCAGTAAGGCCTGCCAACTCAGCGCGCCAACCGGATTTCGCTGGCGCGAGAGCCCAATATCCGGCGCCTGAGACATTCGGCTTGGCGCGGCTGACGGCAAAGCCATACCAAGCCGCTTTATAAGCGCTGACGCTGACGGATGCGGCTTTGAGTTCAGGCTGGCCGGAGACCGGATCGGTATGGGCTGCGATCAACGCGCCGACGCGCGCGCTGCTGGCGTTTTGATCGGTCCAATGCATCGGCACGAACACGGAGCCCGGGCGCTGGCGCTTGGTGATCAAAGCGCGCGCAATGATGCTGCCGTGCGGGCTCGCGATGCTGGCAAGCGTAGCGTCTTCAAGCCCCAGCTCTTGCGCATCCTGAGGATGGATTTCCAGAAATGGCTCTGAGATATGGCTCATCAGGCGGGCGCTATGGCCGGTGCGCGTCATCGTGTGCCACTGGTCGCGGATGCGGCCGGTGTTGAGCACGAGGGGATATTGTTCGCTGACCGTTGCAGCAAGTGCGCGATGAGGTGTCGCGATAAAACGCCCGCGCTTGTCAGGTGTGTAAAAATTGCCCTTAGCGAAAAAGCGCTCGACGTCGCGCGCCGCATCGGCAGTCTTCGGCCAACGGAAGGGTTCGAGCGTATCATAATCTTGCGCTGTGATACCGGCATGCCCGCTGATATCGAAATCGCGCGAGCCATCGTTCTGCGCGCCAGAAAGTGCCGCGTATTCGGCAAAAACTTCAAAGGCGTTGCGATATGAGAAGGCCGAAGCAAAACCCATCCGTGCACCAACTTGTGCCATCTGCCACCAGTCGGCGCGGGCATCTGCGGGCGCTGGTTGAAAGCCTCTCTGGCGCGAAATTCGGCGCTCTGAGTTCGTTACCGTGCCGTCCTTTTCGCCCCATGCCAGCGATGGCAACACGACGTGGGCTAATTTCGCCGTGTCGGTATTGGCCATCACGTCAGAGACGACAACGAAAGGACAAGCGGCCAGAGCGGCGCGCACGTCGTCGGCGTCCGGCATGCTGTCGACGGGGTTGGTCGCCATGATCCAGATGGCTTTGATGCGGCCGTCGCTGACCGCGCGGAACATATCGACGGCCTTCAGGCCTTGTTCGCTGGCAATGGTTGGTGCGCGCCAAAACGTCTGCACGATTTCGGCGTGCGCGGCGTTGCCTAAATCCATGTGGCAGGCAAGCATGTTCGCCATGCCGCCAACTTCCCGTCCGCCCATGGCGTTGGGCTGGCCGGTGACCGAGAACGGTCCAGCGCCGGGAAGTCCGATGCGTCCCGTCGCCAGATGGCAATTCAAAATGGCGTTGACCTTGTCGGTGCCGGCCGACGATTGATTGACGCCTTGGCTGTAGACGGTGACGACTTTCGGCGTGGCCGCAAACAGTTCGTAGAATTCGGCGAGCACGGCGCTGTTGAGGCCGGTGAGGCGAGCCGTGGTTTCGATGCCGGATTGCTGCGCGCAGGCAACCGCATCGGCAAAGCCTGACGTGTAAGCTTCGACATAAGCGCGATCGATCGCACCGGCTTGATCGAGATGGGCGAGCAGCCCGTTGAACAACGCGACGTCTGAGCCGGGCGCGAGCGCTAAATGATAATCGGCGATTTCGCACGTCGCTGTGGCGCGCGGATCGATGACGACGACCTTGGTGCCGCGTTGTTCGCGCGCCGCCGCTAGTCTCTGGAACAGAATGGGGTGACACCAGGCGAGGTTTGAGCCGACGAGCACGACGAGATCGGCGAGTTCGAGATCCTCGTAGGTGCCGGGCACGGTATCAGAGCCAAAGGCGCGCTTGTGACCGGCGACGGATGACGCCATGCACAGCCGCGAGTTGGTATCGATGTTGGCTGAGCCGATGAAGCCTTTCATCAGCTTGTTAGCGACGTAATAGTCTTCCGTCAGGATTTGGCCCGAAACATAAAACGCCACCGAGTTGCGGCCATGCTCGGCGATGGTTTCTGAGAATTTTTGCGCGACAAGATTGAGCGCTGTATCCCACGTCGCTTGTTCGCCGTTGATGTGCGCGTGAAGCAGCCGGCCATCGTGCGATAGCGTTTCGGCCAATGCTGAACCCTTCGAGCACAACCTGCCGAAGTTCGCCGGGTGCTGCGGATCTCCAGCGACCTCTACGCTCCCGTCTAGCTTCGCCGTCGCCAGCACGCCGCACCCAACGCCGCAATAGGGGCACGTCGTGCGCGTCGTTTTTGGGACGGCAGCGTCAGGCCGCATTGCGGGCGGCCAGCACAGTGGTGTCGAGGATCAGCCGCCCGTTTTCGAT
>JAYUCQ010000122.1:0-5644 GCA_043740265.1 Hyphomicrobium sp. | reverse complement strand
GACAATGCTGGTGTAATCTGATGGCTCGGTGAGCTGCCGGTTGGATTGGATGGTGATGGACTGCTGGGCACCGTCGATGGACCCGAGCGACGTCAGGTTATTCGCATCACTGACGGCGGTGCGGATGTCTTCAAGGCTGATTCCAAGTGAAGCGGCAAGAGCGGGATCAACCTGGACACGGGTCGCAGGTTGCGCCGCGCCGCTGACCGTGACGTCGGCAACGCCTTCCGACTGAGAAATGCGCTGGGCGATGACGGTATCTGCAATATCGTAGATGGCGCTTGGCAGCATGGTCTTCGACGTCAGTGCCAGAATGAGGATAGGAGCCGCCGAGGGGTTGGCCTTGCGCAGAATTGGCACCTGAGGCAGGTCGGTTGGAAGATCGGCGCTGGTGGCGTTCAGCGCCGCCTGGACATCGCGTGCCGCGCCGTCGATGTTGCGCTTCAAATCGAATTGAATTGAAATTGACGTTGACCCAAGGGAGCTGTTCGAGGTCATCTCGGAGACACCAGCGATCTCGCCCAAGCGGCGTTCCAGCGGGGCGGCGACAGTTGCTGCCATCGTCGCCGGGTCGGCGCCCGACCGCGTGGCGTTGACGCGGATTGTTGGAAATTCAATGGATGGCATGCTGGCGACGGGCATCGCCTCGTAGGCCGTCACACCCGCCAGGAACAATCCAAGTGCCAGCAGTGCCGTACCGATTGGCCGTTCGATGAAGAGGCGGGAGAAGTTCATGACCTACTCCGCCGCGCGCTTCAACGCATCAATGTCAATTCCGCTGTGTGCTTGCGCTTTGTCCGGACCAAGCGCGCCGGCCGCCGGCTCCTTGTGGCGCGCCCCTGCAAACCGTGCGCGCAGGCGCTCCATGGTCAGGTAGATAACCGGCGTCGTGTAAAGCGTCAGCAACTGACTGAGGATCAAGCCGCCAACAATCGTGATGCCGAGCGGATTACGCAATTCAGACCCCGTGCCGCTTTCGAGTGCCAGAGGCAACGCCCCAAAAAGCGCCGCCAGCGTCGTCATCATGATCGGCCGGAAACGCAGACGGGCGGCTTCTGTGATCGATTGCACCGGGCTCAAGCCGCGCGATCGCTCCGCATCGAGTGCGAAGTCGATCATCATGATGGCGTTTTTCTTGACAATACCCATCAGCAAAATGATGCCGATCAGCGCTACGAATGACAAATCGAGACCTGCGAACTTCAAGGCCAGCGCCGCGCCGATGCCTGCCGACGGCAATGTCGTTAGAATGGTGAAGGGGTGCACCAAACTCTCATAGAGCACGCCAAGCACGATATAGATTGTGATGATCGACGTTAAAATGAGCCAGGGCTGGCCACTTAGCGACTTTGAAAATTCGGAAGCGTCGCCAAAGAACGTGCCGGTGACGGTTTGCGGCAGGCCTGCCGATTTTGCGGCTTGATCGACGGCGGCAACGGCATCACTCAACGATGCGCCCGGCGCCAGATCAAAGCTCAAGGTGACGGACGGAAACTGATCTTGATGGCTGACGGTCAGCGGCGCCGTGCCAAATTCAATTTTAGCAACCGACGTCAACGGGATTTGTGTGCCCGACGCCGACGGCACGTAGAGCCGGTTCAGCCGGGATGGATCGCTCTTGTATTGAGCGGCGGCTTCAAGAACGACGCGATACTGGTTGGCCTGGGCGTAAATGGTCGAGACTTGCCGCTGGCCGAAGGCATTGTTCAAGGCGTCGTTGACGGCCTGCATGGTGACACCAAGCCGTCCTGCCGTCGGCCGGTCGACAACAATGTTGGCAACAAGCCCGCCTTCGACGGTTTCGGAGGCTATTTCAGAAAAAACCGGCGACGCCCGCAATGCTTCCGCGAGGCGCTTGGACCACACGGAGACCTCCGCCGTGTCGGTACTGACGAGGCTGTACTGATAGCGTGCGCGGCTCGACAGCGTCGAAATTTGAATGTCCTGCACGGGCTCAAAGTAGACGTGAGCGCCGGCAACAGAGGCAACACTGGCTTTAAGACGATCGACAATGGCTTCCACGCGTGGCCGTCCGCTGTCGCGCGGCTTCAGCATAATTTTGAGCTGCCCCACGTTTTGGGTGGCGTTGAGGGTGCCAATGCCGGCGATCGAGGCAACACCGGCAACTGCCGGATCGCGGGAGACGGTCGCACTGATTTCCGATTGAATGCGGCTCAATTGGGCGAATGAAATGTCAGCGCCGCCTTCGACAACTGCGGTGATCACGCCCGTATCCTGGTCGGGGAGAAAGCCCTTCGGCATGCTGACATAGAGCCAGACTGTTGCGATGACGGTGAGGAATGTGACGAACAGAGCCGCGCCCTGATAGCGCAGGACAACATCAAGTGAGCGGCTGTAACTCGCAACGACGCTGTCCGTCAGTCTGTTGAAGTAGCGGCCTACGGGTCCACCAGCATTTTCCGCATCTGCAGCCTTATGCTTGCGGAGCAGGCGCGAGCACATCATGGGCGTCAGGGTGAGCGACACAATGGCCGAGACCACAACGGCGATCGTCAGGGTAAGCGCAAATTCGCGGAACATGCGTCCGACGAGGCCGGTCATAAACAGCAGCGGGATGAAGACCGCAACCAGCGACATCGTCAAGGACACGACGGTAAAACCGATTTCGCGGGCGCCTTCCAGCGCCGCCGTCATCGGGTCTTCGCCCTTTTCCATGTGTCGCACGATATTCTCGATCATAACAATCGCATCATCGACGACGAAGCCGGTGCCGATGGTCAGCGCCATGAGTGAGAGATTGTCGAGGCTGAAGCCACAAAACCACATGACGCCGAACGTCGCGATGAGAGATACAGGCAGCGCGACACCGGCAATGATCGTTGCCCTAATCGAGCGCAGGAACAGCAAGACAACGAGGACGACAAGGCCGACGCTGAGCGCAAGCGTAAATTGCACATCATTGACGGACGCCCGTATGGTGCCGGTGCGGTCGTTGACGGTTTCCACTTTGACGCCTGAAGGAATCGCTTTTTCGATGCGCGGCAGTTCGTTTTTAATGCGTTCAACCGTCTGAATGACGTTGGCACCCGGCTGGCGTTGCACGTCGATAATGATGGCAGGCCGGCCGTTGTACCAGCCGCCGGCGCGGACGTTTTCCAGGCCGTCGATCACGCGCGCCACATCTTTGATGCGGACTGGCGCGTTGTTGCGATAGGCGATGACGACGTCTTCATAGGCGCTGGCACGGCTGATCTGATCGTCGGCCGCGATGGTGTACGATTGACGGTCACCGTCAATGGATCCCTTTGGACCAGAGACATTGGCGCCGGTAATGGCCTTGTTGAGATCGGCCATACTGAGACCGTAACCGGCAAGCCGCGAAACATCGGCTTCGACGCGGACGGCAGGGCGGACGCCGCCTTCGACGGAGACGTGGCCGACGCCAGAAATCGAACTCATGCGTTGCGCAATAAGCGTATCAGCGAGATCGGCGAGTTGACGCAACGACTGGGTGTCCGACGTCAGGGCCAGCGTGATGATGGGCGCGTCCGCCGGATTGGTCTTGGAATATGTGGGCGGATAAGGAAGGTTCTTCGGCAGCGTCGAACCGGCGGCATTGATCGCCGCTTGCACATCTTGGGCGGCGGAATCGATATCGCGATCTAGCCCGAACTGCAGCGTAATCCGGCTCAGGCCAAACGAGCTTGTCGAATGCATGGAAGCCAGGGATTGGATCTGCCCGAACTGGCGCTCAAGCGACGCGGTGACAAGCGTCGACATGGTTTCAGGGCTCGCTCCCGGCAATTCAGTCTGCACCTCGACAGTTGGAAAGTCGACTTGCGGCAAAGACGATATTGGCAAACCGAGATAACCGAGGATACCGCCCAGCACCAAAGCCAAGGCCAGCAGCGACGTTGCGACCGGTCGCAGAATGAAGGGGCCAGAAATGCTCATGTGATGCTCATGGTGGCGCACTCGCGCCATCTCGCTCGGCCTGCCTTTTGTGCTTGCGCTGCCGTTTGCCCGAGGCCTCGTCCGCTGCCGTATCCGGTGCGGGTTTCGCAGCTGCTTTTTCAACGGCGGCGTCCGCCGGCTTTACCACCGCCGCTTCGATCGATGGGGCAGGCGGTAAACTGTCCGACGCCGAACTCTGACCGGACCCGGTGCTCGATTTAGCCGCCGGAGGACTAGACGCTGGAGGACTTGTTGGTGAAGAACTTGTTGCCCAAGGGTCAGGCGGACGAGCGTCGCTCAGCTTGACAGCTTTGCCGTCTTCCAACCGGCCAAAACCGCTGGTCACAACGCTGTCGCCAGCCTTTAGGCCTTCGGCGACGACGGCGTCTTTTTCGTTTTGTTGTGAAATTTTTACAGGCCGCATTGAGACGGTGTTGCCATCAGTCACGACATAGACGAATGGCCCATTGGGCCCGCGCTGGACAGACGCTGTCGGCGTCACAATCGCGCCTTTCAACGTATCGACGAGCAGACGGACATTGACGAACTGACCCGGCCAAAGCTGCAGCTTATCATTTGGAAAATCGGCTTTGATGCGGATGGTGCCGGTTTGCGGATCCACTTGGTTGTCGACGACTTGCAGCACGCCACTATCGAGCAACGTGCGGCTGTCGGTTGTGAACGCATCGACCTTGAGGGCTGCGTTTACCAGTGCCTTGGTCAAGACCGGCAATTGCTGTTGCGGAAGCGTGAACATGACGGATATGGGGCGCACTTCGGTGATGGTGACGATGCCGGTTGCGTCACCTGCCCGCACCAGGTTGCCTTCGTCTATGTTGCGAATGCCGACGCGACCACTGATGGGCGCCTTGATATCTGTGTAGTCGAGAATGGCTTTGAGGTTGTCGATGGCGGCCGCGTCCGATGCGATTTGGGCCTGCTGCTGCACCACGAGCACGCGTTGCAAGTCGATTTGCTTCTCGGTGACCGCCAGCGTGCCAACTTTCTCATAGCGGGCCAGATCGCGCTGGAGGTTGGCAAGCTGGGCTTCGTCGATGGTTTTCTTGGCGGTGGCTTGATCGAGTTGCGCTTGATAGGTGACAGGGTCGATCTTGGCGAGGAGATCGCCCTTGTTGACGTCCTGGCCTTCTTTGAATTTGATGCTGATCAGGCGGCCGTCAACCTGCGGCCGGACGACGATGGAGTTGCGCGCCTTAGCCGAGCCAACGCCGTCGAGGTAAACGGGAAAGTCAGCCGGCCGGGCTTGCTCTGCTGTAATCGTGACCGGACCGCCACTGCCTTGACGGCCGCGTGACCCATCAGGCGACGCAGATGGCGTGTCGCTGCGTGTCGCATAGTAGGCGCCGCCACCCAGAACGCAGACAATTAGCAAGGCCAGGAATTGCTTCAATATAGTCATCGCCACCCTGCACCTGGTTCCCGCAATCGAGACGGGCGGCTAGAAATCCAGCAAATTGATCTCATAGCCCGTGGACCCGTAAATTATATCACACTACGCAACGTACCGGGTCTCCCGATCCGTCGGCTGGCGTTGATGGTTATGCCGGTCTTGCCAGCGGTTGCGGTGGTCAGGTCAGATTTGCCGCACTGGCGGCTAAATCATACTAGCGGCTAGGTTAATGGTTAGCGCCAGGACCATCGTATTGAAGAAGAAGGCAACAATTGCGTGCAGCGTCACCAGGTGGCGCAATCCCTTCGAATTGATTGA